>CAJQGZ010000124.1 GCA_905478065.1 uncultured bacterium
ACCCTGTTATCGCAATGTTAATGTCAAAACCAAAATCTCTGTCCACTTTTTCCCCCATTGTTCGACTATCACTTTCTCTGTATTCATACCTCAAACCCCCGGAAATCTTATTTGAGAATTGATATGAAATCCTCAAACCCGTTTTCCAATTTGATGAAAATGCGCCTTCCTCAAGATCTATTTTATCGCCCGATTTAAACTCTTTGCTATCATTCATATCGAAATTTAAAGTAAAACTTATATTATTATTTAATTTGATATTCCCATAATAAGGCAATGGTATAGTCATTCCACCTCTATGTGTATAAGATGCAGTAGACGTATAACTATGATCTTTTCTTATTGTAAGCCCGGTTGGAAGCTCATCTAATGATAAGTTTCGGTTGTGTCTAAACGTAACAGAAATATTTTTCTTCAAACTCATATTAAAACCAATTAAAGGAGAAAAATTCATGTTAATCCTTGAAGATCTTTCATAATCTTTATTGTCATCAACGAAGTTGGCTAACTTAAAAAAATTAATATTATCAGGCGTAATGTCTTCGAACTGCCAAGATCGAGTTTCTTTCCCAGCATAACTATGATCAATGGAAGCAGACTTTGCTACCCATTTAATTATTGGCCATTTTTCTACACCAGCTAATCTAAAACTCCACCCTGGGAAAGGCATGCCAGTACTAAAAAATTCATCAACCGCAATATAATCTCTTGACATTGTTCGTTGTTCAATTCCCGAACCGCTTATAACACTAGAAAAGTTTTGAGAAAAATTAAAATTAACAGTAATTAATCTAGAAAGCTTAATCCCTGAGCGAACAGAACCATCTCTTTTATGGTCCCAACTACCAAGGTTTGAACCTACTTCAGAAGATTGAACTAAACCATGCTCTGGCATCCAACCGAACTTATAACCTACCGGCACATCGCCAATAACTTGGTTTGAGGACCTATTTAATGTTTCAGTATAGCTTAAAGATATTGGATTTACTTTATCTACTATACCATGAACAAAGGTAAGAGACTTAATTTCTTTTGATTCTTTCTTTTTCTTTGAACTCTCATTTTGTTTAGCTGCCCTTGATCGTGACCTCGATCTACTGCCCCTGGACCTTATACTATTTCTGCTCTGTTTTCTAGGCGGTTTATAAAAAAATTCAAGTATTTGAACTGGAGTGATTGTAAAGCTCGAATTAAATCTAAGGTTTGAACTAATATTTTGTCCTTCTCTAGATAAATCATTAGTCCAGCGATAGCTAGCAGAATAACTCAAATTTGGTTTTAACCATTGTAAAAATTTAGGACTGTATGTTGTATTCATCGTTTCAGTCACGTTTGTAACCAAACCTGGGTCGAGGTTCTTTAAAGCAACCCAGGCATATCCTCTGTAATCATTTAATTTACTAGAACCTGTCCAAGCATATTTTGTTGCTAAATTATTTGTGATTTTATAATCCAAGTTCATATTCCTACTCAAGCCAAAGTTATAACTATCTGGAGACCTTATTGATGATCTTGTCTCATTCCATGATAGTTTTTCTGTAAAACTCATAGTTGTATTAAATCCGGATGGAGTATAATAAATTTGCCAGTCACTTAAAGAACCAACCAACGGAAATTCTTTTACCCACTTCAGAGGGCTTACATAATTATCTCTTCCAAAAGGTAAACTATAACTAACCTTTCCTGAATACGATTCTGACCATTTTTGAGTATAGGTTATATCTGAAGATCTTGATTGAGATGCGCTGAAGTTAGTTTTTATATTATCAATCGTATACTTTACTAGTTTATTATCTGATTTTGAAGTTTTTCCCAATGACGCACTAAAACTTATAGTTTGACTTTGTGCTATGATTGTATCGGGAGCAGCATTTTGATCTACTAAGATATCTTCTCCTGGAAAATATTTTGGTGTGTTTGTTGCACTACTGATAGAAGCATTTACGGGTAAAATAAACCCCCAGGACCTCGGTAAAAAACGGTGTAAATCTAATCGCCCAGAAACATTAAAGTTTTCAGCTGTACTTGTCCCCCTCGATAATCTTTCTTGTAATCGATGAAAATCTGCATCTTGCCTACTATATGTAAAGTTTGCAGAACCTAAGTCTGCAAGTTTCAAAGAAGACTGGACTCTCATCGCCACACCTCTGTCTTTTTTAACACCGCTAAGCCTCAATTCATCAACCCAGACCTCACCATCAACAATCTCGTCCGATGTATTTCTTACTCCCATTATAAAATACTGAATTCTGTTTAATGCTGGCTTGCCTTTGATATAAATTCTTTTTCCTGTTTGGATTCCTTCATCATCAGTATATAAGTATCTTTTTACATCAGCGGAGTCAATAAACACATCTGTCTGCTTATACCTTTTTACTGATGTAGAATCTTTTAATTTTAATTCAGCTAACCAATCCAGTTGAAGCTCAATACTATTTCTGCCTTTATCTTCATCCCAGCCACTGTAAACAGGTTGGGTTACTTCATAATAATCATCACCAAGACCAAAGCGAAGGAATAGTTCAATATCTGTATTAAGATGGGTCATCCATTGACTATTTCCATATACATACATCTTCATTAAATCATACGTCATGAAACTTCTTTTTTGATCATCATTTAAAGTATAAAGTGTCTTTTGAGCAGACCCAGAATGCAGCGGAGGCAAATTATCAAACTTCATCACGAGCGATTGTTCTTTTGATCTTATTTGATTAATCCTATCATACTCACCTTGCACTCCATCAGGAGGAACATATTCCGCATTATCCTCTGTATTGATAACCGCAATTTGAAATGAGGGAGTATCGTGATTATCCATTGAAAAACTAGAAGAAGAATTTAAAATTTTATTTTCTTTTTTTAAGTTTACCGTATTGTTGTCTTCACTATCGTTTGAGGGAGAAAAAACTCCTAACTCTTGCCATTCATTACCTACTATTTCAATTTTTGCAACCTGAATAGACGAGTAAATTGAATCAAAACCAGATACTGACATTCTTATATACCTAATCTCATTCCATTCAGTAGAACCAGAGTTCTTAAAATCTGAAAGAGGTATTCTAAATAATTTCCATCCAGTTTCTATACCGTTCTTTTCTGTTTGTCCAGCTAAATAAGTAGTGTCCGTTAGGTCAAAACTTGTAGAAAAATAATCATTCACTTTGTCAATAAACCCTGAACGGTCTAAATCTTCAGTGTCTGGATACTTCCCACCCTCTTGGATTTTGGAACCAGTTCCATTGCCTTCAGTTCCATTCGCTTTAGAATAGTTACTACTCCCCTGATCATAATTCCAGTTATCTCCATTCGGATCATAAGGGTCGACATCATAGCCAACATTAATAATATTAGTTTCATTTTGCTCTACGTAGAATTGGTAAGTATTGTCTTCTAAACACCCACCCCAACCATTTTCGTAATCATCAAAACAGCCATCAAGTCCGGTATCCTCAGGATCTTCAAGAAAACCATTCCCAAGTGTTAATCCAGCTTCAGGAATATCTTCTGTATTTAAAATACCATTCCCATCCCAATCTTCACTTATTTTACCAAGATCTATTGCTAGATTTCCTTCATTCCCTTTAAGCCATATTTCAAAAAATTTACTTTGAGTCTGATCATAATCTCCTGAATATAAAGAAGTTGAAATACCAACCCAGGATGAATCATTATCTATATTTTTTTGATGGGATCTTTTACGATATCGTAGCACTAAAACATCTGTGGTTTCATTTCCAGCTTGCACCGAAGTTGACTGATTGGGCCAAATTTCTCGTGTTCTTACAGGTATATAAGGATTGTACCAAAATAATTCACCTCGGTTTCTTTGAGAATATTCTCCTCCAAAAATATTTAATTCTGTATCATAAAAATTTGGAGCAGAGGACTGTTTCCAAAAACGTCTTTGAATAGATGGTGAAGTGGTCCTTTTAGAACCCTCAAAATCATCAATAAAGGCAACACCATTTGGGTCTCCAGTTGCCGAATTACTTATTGAATTGGGGTTTGGCAGAACTTGAGCAATTTCACCCTCAATGGATAAACTCGTCATTTTATCAGTTTCAATGATAGGAAAACGATCCAATAAACGAGTAATACCATCTAATTCCCATTCATACCTTCCGTTCAAATCCCATATGAAATTTCGAGTTGGCTCATAACCAACTTCAATTTTTTGATTCATAATTGATTGATTATAATAAAGTGCCGTAGCACCTATAAATGACTTCTCGCCTAAATCCATTTGAGCTCGTGTACCAAATATAGTTTTTTTGTCAAATGAAACAATTTCATGTCTATCATAACGAACTTTTAAATCAGCATTTGGATCATCAGCTGCACTTCCCATTAAAACGATAGTTCCTGTGAAGTAATCTATTTGATAATCCATACCTCTTTTTAAAACAATATTGTTCTGAACAACTTCTTCACTACCTTCAACCAACATAAATCCCAGGTTAATAGTCGAACTTTGGTTACTGTATTTAGTCTCGATAACAAATCTATTGTCACTATTTATTTCCGAAGATATCGAAGAAGTATACATCTTTCCTGAACCAAGTTGACTCTTCAAAGCTTCAACACTATTCCCACCTTCTAGTGAATCTATTAAAGCAAAAGGATGCAAGGAGGGTATTAGTAATTCGCCGTTTAACATATTGATTATATTCCCAGATTGAAAGTCAATGATCTCATCGTACTGACGAACTCCATTAACATCTAAACTGTCTAACCCAAACAGTGTAATATATGGTAAGCTTGTTGTTCTATCGCGCTCACTTTCAGGAGTAGACCTTTTATTAATTAGTTTAACTTCAAAGCCGTCCTGATTTATTTGCGTTGTGCCAAGGTAGTAAACATTTTTAAACATTAGTTCCCAGCTCGGGTGATTAGGATGGCTATTTCGAGGTTTAAGCATCATCAACGATAAGTTTGTTCCGAGCGAATCTGCTGGGGCCCCAACTTCAAGAACAGTTTGTCCAGTATTTCGATCTTCCAGGGTAAAAGAACAACCAAGGATTTCATTCATTACCATATCTCTTAATCTTATGTAACCTAGATCGGCACTCATTTCATAATTAGTTCCGGATTCTAATCGAATGAAATTTCCAGTCTCATTATCATCAGTATAGAGAGAATCAGTCGAATTCAGCGGATTAATAAATGCCGTACCTGTCACAGCTCCAGCATCATTTGTATTAATAGATTTATAGAGTTCAAAGTTTTTGACTACGAGGTTCCCAAGGTAATGAAGGCCATTTTTGAGCGGATAAAAAGAAGGAATATTTACATCGTTTATTGCCAAATTGTTAACAATCAAAGTATCAATACCGTTTCTAAACCAAGGATGGATAAAAAAGTATCTATTTTTTATCCAATCAACATCACGGATTTGCTGAGTACTTGACTGCGCTCCACCCTTATACTCTTCCTGTTCTTTTTTGGCTTTTTCAATTGAAGCAATTGTCGTGATATCAATTGGCCCCAATTTTGAGATTGATTTGATACCAAAAAGACCCTGATTTTTTCCTGAAAAGGTTACATACTTTGTTGATGGCAGAGATAAAGATATATTACCCGCCTCTACTTTTTGGATGATATCGTCTTCAAAACCTTCATAATTAATTCGAATATTATTTTCCCAATCAAATTGTCTCTCAGAATCTTGATCCATATTTACAGTAATTCTATCTCCAATTTTTCCCTGGATATTAAGATGTTGCTTTTGATCAAATTCAAGATGTGTATTTTGAGTTTGATTTAATGAAGACCTCACTAACTCTTGATCTTGAAAAATCATATTCCCAGTTATTGTAACGTTTCCATTTAAGCTCAAAGAAGCCCGCCCGAGATTTCCAAGGTCCATGCCGACAACTTCCATCATCTGTCCTTTTCTTTTGCTCGTACCATCCTTCGCAGATTGATGTACCAATTGAATGAACTTAGCATAACTTTTGCGTTCATTATATTTTCTTAGATACCATTCCACGTCAGCCGTAAAAGGAATTTTATAAGAATAGCCGTCAACATATTGCTTAATGGTAATTGTGCTCCAATCTTTTGCAAGAATGATATCTGTTTTCAAATTATCATATTTAATATTTAAAATACCTTTAGGGCTAGATGATGAATCGAGCGGCTGTACTAAATTAAAAATGTAACTAGGAAAAGGATTCACAACGAATTTAGACTCTGGAATATATAGAAATAATTTGCGTTCCTCAGTGTTTAAGGATGTTGCAGAATCTCCTTGAGCGTATATATTTTGATATGGGCATATCGCATTAGCCATTGCCAGTACAATGCCCAAGAGAAAAAGATATTTATATTTTTTAAACAAGATTTATTATTTAGTTAAACAATAGCGATTTGATCGATAAAACCTCCCTTTTTTAGTAAATGTTTTCTTTTAAAAGTCTAACCATCTTTTTTAAAGCTAAACCCCTGTGACTAATTTTATTTTTTTCTTCTTTTCCCATTTGAGCAAAAGTTAAATATCTATCAGGCACAAAAAAAACTGAATCATAACCAAAACCTTTTTCTCCAATCGGCTTTTCAGTTATAGTACCTTCAATACTTCCATCAACCCAAAGTTCCTTTTTAGCACTGAAAAAACTAATCACAGTTCTAAACTGCGCCACTCTTAATTTTTTTTCTACACCAGCGAGTTCAGATAGTAACTTCTTGACATTGTCTTTATAAGTGACATTTTCCCCCGCATAACGAGCTGAATAAACCCCCGGAGCTCCGTTTAAAAATTCTACCTCGAGACCCGTATCATCAGCTAAGGTCGGTATTCCTGTTTTCCGATAAACCTCTTTAGCTTTTATGAAAGAATTCTCAAGTAACGTAGAACCTGATTCTTCAATCTCACCAATTTCCGGGAAACTATCAAGAGATAAAATTTTAACCTCTAAATCTTTTAATGCATATTGCATCTCTATTTTTTTATCATTGTTATGAGTCGCTATAACTAATTCTTGCATTCGCATTGTTTTGTTTTATAAAAGTTAAAATGGAGCTGAAGTTAAGATTGCTAAATCAATATTTACATTAACTTGTGATTGAATAAAAATCCAAAAACAATAAAGTGTTTTTTTTAATTTTTAAAATCATTTCATAAGAAAAGTTGAAATACCAATAAAATATATTAATTTTTGAAGCTTAATTGATTAGGTCTGTTAATCATTTGCATCATCTTATAATTTTTGTTGTTGGCTCGGTAGCTCAGTTGGTAGAGCAGTGGACTGAAAATCCATGTGTCGCTGGTTCGATTCCGGCCCGAGCCACTCAACAGAATCTCAATCTAATTAAAACTTTATTGAACAGCCTAGTGCCTTCGTTGAGCTCAACGCAATCTTTTCGTTTCTTCCCAAAGCATCAAGTGCATCTTTTAGATAATTGTTTTTTACTTTTTTTGCGCTTTTAGCATTGTCATCAATAGCACCCTTGTAAAAAAGTTTACCATCGCTGTTAAATAAATAAACATGAGGTGTTTTTGCGGCGCCAAAAGCCTTTGCTAATTTGGCATTTTGATCCATCGCATAAGGAAAAGAATACTTATTAATCCTTGCATGTTTTATCATTTCTTCAATACTGTCAACACTGTCATGCAACCTAGCATTTGAATTGACGGCAACAAAACCAACTCCATTATCGTCACATGTCTTAGCAATAGAATTATATCTATCTTGCCACCTAACGACCCATGGACACGTATTACAACTAAAAATAACTAGGATTCCTTTTTCTTTTTTTAAATCAGAGATGCTTAGATTTTTCCCGTCAATATTATTTAACCTGTAATTAAGGCCTACAATATCATCTCCTATAGATAATTCTTTCGCACCTAAATTAAAACATAGTACCGTCAAGCATATTATAATTATGTTTTTCACAACTTTTCTCCTCTATTATTTATTAAAGAATCAATACTGCTTTTAAAAAAAGCTTCATCTTTTTTCCCTTCCCAGTATTTTTTTAGAACCATATCTTTGTTGTAGAGACCAGTAAAAGGGAGGGCTCCACTCCAAAACGATGAAAATTCATTAATAAAATTTTCATCGTTCCCCTCTTTTTTACGATAATGAATACCTGTAACACCTTCACTAACTAAAAAATCATAAACTACTTGAGAATTTTCATCCCAATCTGCGCTCACAAAAACCACCTTTACATCCTCATTTTTATACTTTTTCTCAAGGTCGACTATATAAGGAAATTCTTCAATACATGGAATACACCAAGTCGACCAAACATTAACTAAGACAATTTTTGAAGAATTATTATTTTTGATATCAACAAATAATTCATCAGCAGAAACTACTTTAATTTCCAGATTGCTTGTTAAACATCCGAACTGATAAGTAGACAAAAGAAGTAGAAATATTAATCGCATTAAGTGAATATAAATCATTGCACCCTAAACTTTACATCATAAAATGAGAAACAACATTTGATATATATTTATATTTATTCATATGTTTTAACGTGTGTAATTAATTAACTAAACGAAAGGAGGTGATCAGTTGTCTAATTATATTAAAACGCTGACCTCCAGAGGATCAGCTGTGTAACACACCTAAGAGTTGAAAACTTTTAGGAGGTCAGCGGTTACTTTGTATTAGAAACCCTCATTTTTTAATGAGGGTTTCTAACATCTAACATCTTTCTACATAACTCAAAACTGACAATAAACTGTCAAATACTGGGGGGCCTACATTTTTAAGCCTTTCTTTACTAACATGTCCAATACTTACCAATGCACAATCAATTCCCATTTCCGCAGCAACATCACTATCATGAATTGTATCTCCAATTAATAAAATTTTATGTTTTGAAATACCTGTTTGGGATATCCAGTTGAGTCCAGCTTCAATTTTACCATCAGCATTATCATTTTCAACACCAATCAAATCATTGAAATAGTTTTCAATATTGTGTGACTTAACCCAACTATACAATGAGGACTCCTTACCAGCCGATAAAATAGACTGGGACAATCCATTCATTTTGTTTTTTCTTAAAACTAAACTTGCATTTTTATGTAGGGAACATTTTTCAAAATACTTTCGATAATAATCTAAAAAACCAACAATGGGAAATTTTTCGTTTTTAAAATTAAATCCTAATTGTTCATAATAATCGATAACAGGGAATGTAAAGATTTTACGGTAGCTAATTTCATCAACTCTATTCATACCTCGAGAATCTAAAACAGAATTTATTGCATCTAAACACAACCAGAGGTCATCTAGCAATGTTCCATTCCAATCCCAGACTATGTGATTGTATCTCATTTATTAATTTTAAGTACAAAAAAACTAATTAGTTAATTTTGACTCTACCTTCTTTTCTATTGATTTAATTGCAGAATCTTTTACCTTTTCACCAGTCTTAGATACGGCTTCTTTTAAAATTTCTGCTGACTTAGAAACCGTTTTAGAAATTTCTGAAGTGTTTTTTCCTGAGTAATGTAAATAAGCAACGTACAAAATAAAAACTGCCCCAGTGACCAATGCCAGTTTTATAATTTTCTTTACAAAGCCATAGACGATGACAATTGCTAAAATAACAGCAATAGCTAGATACACTGGATTAGAAGTAATGAGTTCGATAATGTTTTCCATTTTAAAAAGCTTTCAGTTCTTATTTATTATTAGTTTTATCTTTAAAATTATGTTAATTAAATGATAGGCAATATGAAAAAGTTAATTTTATTAACATTACTCTCGTCTGCATATGCTAAAATTGAGTACCCAGCAGACTCATTATTAAAATCTAAAAGCACCACTCTTTTACAAAAAATATTCATATATCCAGTAGCTCAGTGGCAAAAAATTTCATACAAATCGAGTACTTTAAATTGTCAATTTTACCCTAGCTGTTCCAACTACTGTAGCCTAGCTATAAAAGATAATGGTCCTTTATTTGGTTCAATAATAGCTATGGATAGGATAACAAGATGCAACCCCTCAGCATTGTCTTATCATCAAAAAATCAATGGTGCTTACAAAGATGAAGATGGAAGGTTAATTGACTACGTAAATCCTGCCTCCTACAATCAAAACTTAAAACCCTCATTATTAAGTTCTATGTTAGCATTTATACCCGGAATCGGAAGATTTCATTCTGGTAGATTCTATGATGGGATTTATGGCATGTTGAATTTATTATTATCAGCAAAAGCATACTCTATTGCAATTAAAACTGAAAATAAACCTATGGCCAATATTTTTGGGGGAACTTCAGCAATACTTTATGCGTCTGAAGTTTATGGATCGTTAAGAGCCTCAAAGTATTATCAACCAAAAAAACCCGATGAAAAAACGGGGCGGTAAACTGCCCCATTTCTTTACACGATAAACTTCAAAAGAAGTTTAAGAGCCGGACACGAGAATCGAACTCGCCTACTTCTGATTACGAATCAGACGCTTGAACCAACTCAGCTAGACCGGCATATTTTAGAAGTGGAAGTTGATAAAACAGCATAGCAAACAAATAAAATTTTAATATTCATATTAAATTAATATATGTTAATTAGAAACATAATTTAAATCATAACTTTTTGAACAAAAACATTATGAATACATTATTCTTAAAAACACAATCAACTCTATAAAAAGAATACTTTTGACATTTAACGTGAAAATTATTTTAACCCTTGGCTTTTTGATGACACTCGCTAATGCAGAAAAATTAAGATTAAAGCGGGCAGACGTTTTAGAGAGTAAAAAGATAGGCTTTGAAACTGTAAAACATCTTCAGGGAAACGTCCAGTTTCAAAAAGGAGATATTAAATTAACTTGCCAAAAGAGCGTTTATAAGGAACGAAAAGATATTGCATTTTTATTCAATCAAGTCAAAATATTCAAAGACGATTTAATTCTTGAATGCGACAGCATTACTTTTTATTCAAAAAAAAATAAACTTGAAAGTAACGGAAATCCAACAATTTATGATTTAGACTACAAGCTTGTAGCCGACAGTCTTATTTATTTTACAGAACTCGACAGTGGCATTGCTATAGGCAACGTTGAATTGATTCAAAATGATCAAAAAATCAAAGCTGATAGAATTGAATATGTTAAAAATCCCGGATCTGAAGCTATATCCTACATAGCGATTGGCAATGTGGAAATCATTGACTCCCTTAGAACAGCTACATGTGGCCTCGCTAACTATAATGACATTACTGAAAAAACTATTTTAGACAGAGAACCAATAATTGTTGACGAACAAAAAACTATAGTTGGCGAACAAGTAGTACTACAATATGATAAAAAATCATTGAGCAGAATCTTAATTCCTAAAAATGCAAAAATATCTAGTAGCATAAAGGAATTTGACAATATCAAAAAGGATTCTTCTCATACTGTTTTTGAAAAAAATGATGACATGACTAGCAAAAGATTAGATGGTTTTTTTATTAATGGTTCGCTTGATTCATTAAGATTAGTAGGGATGGCATCAACAACTTATCATATATTCGAAGACTCTCTTTATAAAGGTAAAAATATTACCTCAGGCGATACTATTATAATGAAATTTTACAACAAAGAGCTTAATAGTATAATTGTTAGTGGGGGTGCTCAAGGAAAATACATTCCAAATACAAAAGCTGACGGCTCTACTTTTCCACTGATTTATTCTGCTGATAAGCTCGATTATTTTCTTAAAGATGAAAACACAAATTTGTCAGGAAATGCACAAACTCGGCATGATAATACAGACCTCAAAGCAGGATTTATAAAAGTAAACTGGAAAACTAGAGTTCTTAAAGCCTTTTCTAGAGATTGGGCTGATTCTACAAGCAGTTATCTAAAGCCGTCAATAATAGAAAAAGGTCGCGATCCAATGGTTGGTAATGAAATGACCTATAATTTAGATACCAGAAGAGGTAAAATAAATTATGGTAAAACAAAAGCAGATGATGGCTTTTATAGAGGTAGCGAAATTCGAAATGAAAGCAATAAAACTATCTACATAAAAAACTCTATTTTTACCACTTGCGATTTAGACACTCCTCACTTTCATTTTGAATCGGAAAAAATGAAAATCATTCAAGATGACGTCGTTATAGCTAAGCCAATCGTATTGAAAATAGCTGAAATACCTGTTTTTGGAATACCCCTAGCAATTTTTCCACATCAAGGCGGTAAAAGACATTCGGGTTGGATAATGCCTGCTTACGGCGAAAGCAAATCCCGAGGGCAATATATTGACGGATTGGGGTTTTATTGGGCTCCGAATGATTATTGGGATTCAAAATTTACACTCAGCTTTGGTGACAGACAAGGAGCTGTTCTAAATGTTAAGAATCAATATAGACTACGTTATAAATATAGTGGGAGCCTTTTCATTCGCAATCAACAATTCTTATCTGGCAGTGAAGATATTATTTCTTTAAAAGAAAATAGAAATAGTAACTTTACGGTTCGATGGAACCATGTCCAAAAATTAAGAAATAATCAAAGTTTTAATGCAAATACGACTTATTCAAGTAATGGAAACTACAACAGAAATTATGGATTAGACCTAGCTCAAAGAATGGATCAAAAAGCGACATCAAATATTACTTATTCAAAAAGGTGGCCAAAATCTAAAAACTCTTTTAGCTTAAATTTGTATTCAAACCAAGATCTTTTAGTAGATAAAAAAGTCGATAATTCTAGTAATTATTACGTTCCACCAACGCAATCTGGGTCACAACTAAATATTTCAAATAGAACCTTACCAAAAATTTCTTTTAGACATGGTCAAAGTTCTCTTTTCCCAACAGCAGCTAACATAAAAAAATGGTACAACACTATTATGTGGAATTATGGGTTTAACTATACTAAAAAAGAAAAAAAATATTATAAGTCTACATTTTCTGATTCATTAAACAGTTTTGATTGGGCTAAAGATAGTTTTGGAAACCCCATCGACACATTATTCCAAGATGATGGCTGGACCCATACCGCATCTTTGAATGCCCCTATGAAATTGTTTAAAAATATCAATGTAAATCCGAATATTAATTTTAGATCTAGCTGGGTAAATAGAACATTTGATAAAATCTGGATCGACTCATTAAGTAGTTTTCAAACTGTAGAAAAAACCGGATTTAATACTCGCACTACGGGAGCGGTTTCTGTAAATGCGAATACAAAATTATACGGTCTTTTTGCTGTCCCTTTTGGGCCATTAAAAGTCATAAGACATGTTGCATCGCCTTCTATTGGATTTTCTTGGAGCCCTGATTTTTCAAAACCCCTTTTTGGTTATGACTTTGGATATATAAAAGACTATAATAATCCTGTAAACAATGAAAAAATTAAACATGATAGGTTCGCAGGCACGATGGCAGGCAGTACGCCAATGAGTGAACAAAAAAATATTAACTTTTCTTTAAATAATATATTTCAGGCAAAAACAATTATCAAAGAAGAAGAAAAAAAAATTGACCTTTTTAGTTTGAGAATGAGTAGCAGTTATAATTTTTCCGCAGAAAATTATAAGTTGTCTAACTTGAGATCTTCATTAAGATCTAAAATTTTGGGAAAATTAAACCTCGATTTGTCTACAACACATGATTTTTATGGTTTTGATACGAAAACCGGAAGCAGAGTTGAAAAATTCAATAAAAATGAACGAGGTATTATTGCACCACGATTAACCAGTGCACGTATATCCACAGGGTTTAGATTAAAAGGTAAAGCACTAAACAATCAAATTGATACTGAATTGACACCTAAGGATTCAATTGCAATTCAAGATGACTTAGGTGGACCAGGGTTACAAAACCCAATAACGAGCTTCAAAAATACATTAACCAACGAGAGCATATGGAGCACAAATATAAGTATTAGTTATAATTACAATGCTTTTAATCCTCTTAACTCAAATAAGACTCTTTGGGTTAATAGTTCTTCTAATATAAAACTATCTAAATATTGGAAAATTGCATACCGGGCTAGGTTTGATATGGTCCAAAGAGATCTAGTTAGTCATAATGTTTCCGTAAATAGAGATTTACATTGTTGGGAACTCTCGCTTAATTGGACGCCTGGAGGCATTGGACAAGGCATATACTTTAAACTCAACGTAAAATCACCGACATTAAAAGATTTAAAATTAGAAAAAAAAGGAGGTGTTTACTCAAGTTCACCATTCTAATCAAGTATTTGTTCTGTGGTGAATGTTTGTCAAATTAACGACATGAATATTCTAATTACAATGAAATGATATGCCCTAAATGTCATGCAGAGTACTTTGAAAAAATAAAGCAGTGTGGTGATTGTATTGTAGACTTAGTTGATGCTAGTTCCATTGACTTGCCTATTCCTGAAATGACTTGGGTTCCATTAAAACCAATACATGGTAGCATATACGCAGAAATGATTATTGAAATTTTAAATAAAGAAGAAATACCTCATTACGCAAAAAATGATTGGAGCAGTGCGGCTTTAAACACTGGCGGCACTGAATTAGTAAACAATATTGTGAGAATATTTGTGCCTGAAAACTTTGAGGAACAAGCGGCTCATTTATTTGAAAATATTTATGGAAAATAAAATGAAGATGGTCAGAACTATAAAAGGAACGCATGATATTTTACCAGCACAGTCAGGTGACTGGCAGGATTTAGAAACCCAAATTCATAAGACTGCGAATCTTCATGGCTACGATGAGATTAGAACTCCCATAATCGAAGATGCTGCATTATTTAATAGAGGAGTTGGTGAAGAAACAGATATTGTTTCAAAAGAGATGTACTCATGGATAGACAAAGATAAATCAACTATTTCATTAAGACCTGAATTGACGGCACCAGTTGTTCGAGCCTACGTGCAACATAACCTAGGTGGACAATCTTTGTTACAGAGATTGTATTATATTGGTCCTTCTTTTCGAAGAGAGAGGCCCCAAAAGGGAAGGCAAAGACAGTTTCATCAGTTTGGAGTCGAAGCAATTGGTAGTGATAATCCAGAACAAGATGCTGAAGTAATATCTATTGGTTGGAACATCCTTAATAATTTTGGGATAAATGAATTAGAATTAAATATATCAAGTATTGGTTCAGACGACTGCCGGACTAATTATAAACAAGAACTTATAAACTATCTAAAACCTTTTATTCCGCAACTATCAGAAGTTAGTCAACATAGACTTAAACATAATCCTTTACGTATTCTAGATACAAAAAATAAAGATGAAATAAAAATCATAGAATCAGCACCAAAAATCGAAAACTTTTATACAAAAGAGGATGAAACCTATTTTTTAACAGTACAACAATACCTTGATGATTTAGAAATACCATATAAAATTAACCCTCTCCTTGTAAGAGGATTAGACTATTACACTCAAACAACTTTTGAAATATCTTCTAAAAAAATAGGCGCGCAAGATGCACTTCTTGGTGGTGGTCGGTATGATGGTTTAATTAAATCCTTAGGTGGAAAAGATGTCCCCGCTGTAGGGTTTGCTGCTGGAATGGAAAGAATACTCATTGCTACTGATAGCAGGAAAAGAACTGATAAACAAGTAGCATGCATTTATATTGTTTGCACAGATTTAAGCGCCTTAGGTCCTTTACAACAAATCGCTAAAAACTTGCGAGAATTAGATATAAAAGTAATATTGGAGACTTTAAGAAGAAGTATGAAAGCACAAATGCGAGAAGCAAATAAAAAAAATGCTAATTACGCAATCATCGTTGGGGAGCAAGAAGCCATAGATAAAACTGTTCAGTTAAAAAATTTAAATGAAGGAAAGCAAGATACCATTAATCAAGGTGAGCTAATTGCGTATTTCAAAAGTTTGACATTTTAATATTTTCCTTTACATTTTGAGCCAATAAAGAGCTAATCACAATAACAACCTGTATTAAAAAAGTATATAATGAATAAAAAATCACTAATAGTTGTAGAGTCCCCTTCAAAAGCCCGTACAATAGAACAGTACTTAGATGGTAAGTTCGAAGTTGTTGCCTGCGTTGGTCATGTTAAAGACCTCCCTACAAGTAAACTTGGAATAGATATTGAAAATAATTTTGAAATGACACTGGATGTATTGCCAAAAAGAAAAGACTTTATTAAAGAATTAAGAAAAAAAAGCAACGCTGCAGATAGAGTATACATAGCTAGCGATCCTGATCGTGAAGGTGAAGCAATTGCATCACACCTAGCAAGCGAAGTCCCTAGTGAAAAATTAGAACGCGTTGAGTTTAATGAAATTACAAAAGCGGGCGTTAAGGAGGGTATGAATAATAGTCGCAAACTCGATCACAACATGATTAATGCTCAAAAGACACGAAGAATCATTGACCGCTTAGTTGGGTATAAAGTCTCACCAGTATTGTGGGCGACACTTCAAAAGAACATGAACTTTGTGAATACGACCTTGTCTGCAGGTCGAGTGCAATCAGCCTGCGTAAAAATAGTAATTGAAAGAGATAGGAAGAGGCAAAAATACAAAAAAACAGAATACTATGACCTTAAAGTTGAACTAAAGACAAATGATTCAAAATCTTTATTTGAAGCAACTTTAAATAAAATAGATGGTAAAAGAATAGTTTCTAGTAATGATTTTAAATCTGATACCGGCTCATTAAAGAATAAAGATGTGATTATTTTAAATGAAAAAGATGCAAAAGCACTTATCTCAAAATTAAGCGATGGTAGTTGGGTCGTTAAAAGTGTCGATGAAAAACCTAGAACTTCTAACCCAAAACCTCCATTTACGACTAGCACGCTTCAGCAAGAGGCTGCTAGAAAATTACGCTTTTCTGCTAAAAACACTATGAGAGTGGCTCAGCAATTATACGAAAACGGTTTTATCACTTATATGAGAACTGACTCAACCCATCTTTCAAAAGAAGCAATCAACGGTTCTAGAAACTTAATTTCAAAACTGTTTGGAAATGATTATTTACCTAAGTCTCCAAACAATTATGAAACTAATGTCAAAAATGCTCAGGAAGCACACGAGGCAATCAGACCAGCTCATAAGTCATTTAAAAGTGTCGAAATTGTCCAAAAGAAACTTGGTAAGGACTCTGGCAGTTTGTATGATTTAATCTGGAAGAGAACAATAGCGAGTCAAATGCTCCCAGCGAAGCTAAAACAAACAGCTGTGGTCATTTCAAATTCTAAAATAGATTTTAGAGCAAGTGGCCAAATTATAGATTTCCCTGGTTATATGAAGATATACGTAGAGGGAAAAGACAATCCCGATGCAGAACTAGCAAACAAAGAAAAACTTCTGCCAAACCTAACTAAGAATGATCAATTATCATGTTTAAATATTTTAGCGCAAAAACATAATACAAAACCTCCCGCTAGGTTCACTGAGGCATCTCTAATCAAAGAAATGGAAACAAATGGTATCGGAAGACCATCCACTTTTGCATCAATCTTAGATACAATAGTCAAAAGAGGATATGTTGAAAAGACCAAAAGTAACCTGTCTCCAACTTATTTAGGCTTAGCAATTACTCAACTCTTAGAGAACCACTTTACAACATTAGTAGATAAAAATTTTACGGCTAAAATGGAAAACGAATTAGATGCTATTTCTAGAGGTGAACTAGAGCCCATTCCATTTATGAAAAACTTTTATTTTGGAGACAGTGATTATTTAGGCCTTGAAAAAATGCTTGAAGAAAAAGTAGATATTGGTAAAGCATGTACTATCCCACTTCCTGATGGATATGATAAAGACATAGATGCTAGGATTGGAAAGTTTGGTCCATATCTTCGTAAAGAAGAAGATACGCGTTCAATTCCTCAAGATATATATATTGGAGATCTTACCGATGAAATTATTGACTCACTTTTTAAAGAACAAAGACAAGATGAAATTCTTGGAAAAGATCCTAATTCGACTGAAGATATTTTATTAAAGAAAGGACCTTATGGACACTATGTTCAATTAGGTGAATCAACAAAACGAAAGGCTATTCCCAAAGGAACGGATATTCATTCTGTTGATCTAGACCTTGCTATACAACTAATATCTTTACCAAGGACACTTGGTGACCATCCTGATAAGAAAATACCAATAACAGCAGATTACGGAAGGTATGGCCCTTACTTAAAAATGGATAAGTCAAATGCTAGACTAATCGCACCAGCAACGCCATTGACTGTGACTCTTGAAGAAGCAGTCGAAATGTTAAGCAAATCAAAAAAAGGCCCGAGCGAACTTAAATCCCTTGGAAACCATCCTGATACTGGAGAAAAACTAGTGTTAAAAGAAGGTCGCTATGGACCATATATTTCCGATGGAAAATTTAATGCTGCATTAAAATCTCATAACGACCCCAATACAGTCACCTTAGAAGAAGCAGTTGAGTTAATTAACTTAAAAAGAGTTGCACCAAAAAGGACACGAAAGAAAAGACGTAAAAAGAAATGAATAAAACTATAGAAAAAATAGTTTCACTATGTAAGCAGCGTGGATTTGTTTATCAAAGTTCAGATATTTATGGTGGATTTGGTGCCGTTTATGATTATGGTCCACTTGGCGTTGAATTAAAAAATAATATTGCAAATTATTGGTGGAAAGAAATGACTAGAAACCATGAAAATATTGTTGGGTTAGATAGTGGAATCTTAATGCATCCAAAAATTTGGGAAGCATCAGGTCATATAGGCGAATTCCACGATCCATTAGTAGATTGTAAACAATGTAAATCGAGATACCGTGCAGATGAATTAACTGAAAATTTAGAAAATGAAGAATGGGATAAATTTAAATGTCCTAAATGTGGCACTACTGGAAAGATGACTCCACCTAGACAATTCAACTTAATGTTTAAAACTGAAGTAGGCGCTTTAGAAGATTCAGGCTCAACTGCCTATTTAAGACCAGAAACAGCTCAAGGTATTTATGTCAATTATAAATTAGTGCAAGGTTCTACCCGAATGAAAATTCCGTTTGGGATTGCTCAGATTGGTAAAGCATTCCGAAATGAAATAATTGCAAGGAATTTTATTTTTCGAACTAGAGAGTTTGAACAAATGGAGATGCAATATTTTACAAAGCCAGGTGATGATGATAAAGCCATGGAAGAGTGGAAAGAAAAACGCATAAAATTTTACACAAATACTTTAGGGGTTTCTTCTAAAAATTTAAGATTTCATAAGCATGAAAAAAATGAATTAGCGCACTATGCCAAAGAAGCATGGGACATTGAATATAATTTCCCTTTTGGCTGGTCTGAAGTTGAAGGAATTCATAATAGAACAGATTTTGATTTAAAAAATCACGAACATCACTCAGGAAAAAATTTAAAATATTTTGATCAGGAAAATAATGATAGATATTTACCATATATTATTGAAACATCAGCTGGTTTAAATAGAATGCTCCTTACAGTTCTAGCAGATTCATATTGGGAAGACACAGAGAATAATCGGATAGTAATGAAGCTTCACCCAAAAATTGCTCCAATTAAAGCTGTGGTTTGCCCTTTGGTTAAAAAAGACGGACTACCAGAAAAAGCTCGATTAATTGTAGATACATTGAAGCCTCATTTTAATGTTTTATATGATCAACAAGGTTCAATTGGAAAACGGTATTACAGGCAAGATGAAGCTGGAACGCCATATGGAATCACTGTAGATCATCAAACTATGGATGATGGTACCATCACTATCAGATATAGAGATAGTCAGAAACAAGATAGAACCTCTTTAGAAAATGTTTTAAACATAATTCAATCAAGTCTACTTTAGTACTCCTTTTCAATCATGTATAAATATTTTTGTCTTTTGCCTCTACTTTTAGCGTATGCTAAAACAGCTTCTCCAGATCCAATATATGCTAAAAATGGAATGGTCGTTTCCCTTAATAAGAAGGCTTCTAAAGCAGGAGTTAAAATACTAGAAAAAGGTGGTAATGCTGTTGATGCTGCTGTTGCAGTTGGCTTTGCACTAGCTGTTACCTCACCGGAAAATGGTAATTTAGGTGGTGGAGGGTTTATGGTAGGAGCGACATCATATGGTAAAATCTTTTCACAAGATCACAGAGAAAAAGCCCCCTCAAGTTCAAATAGGGATATGTTTTTAGATCAAGATGGTTCAGTTGTACCCAATATGTCCTTGACCTCAAGGTCTTCTAGTGGTGTACCTGGGACAGTACACGGGTTATTAAGCGCTTGGAGAGATCATGGCTCTGGAAACATTCGAATACAACAATTACTGGCACCAGCAATAAAATTAGCTGAAAAAGGCTTTTTATTATCAAAGCGTCGAGCAGATTTATTTAACAGCTACAAAGAAGTCTTTAAGTTAAATGCGGCCGCTGCAAAAATATTCATCCGCCAAGATGGTCAACCCTGGGAAAAAGATGATCTTTTTATTCAAAAAGATTTATCAAAAACATTAAAACGAATATCGAAATTTGGAATAGATGGATTTTATGAAGGTACTACTGCAAAAATGATAATAAGCGAGATGGCGAAAGGGAATGGACACATTTCAAAAAATGACCTTACAAATTATTCTCCTGTCTATCGTGAACCAGTCATTGGAACTTTTAGAGATATTGAAGTAATCTCAATGGGCCCACCTAGTTCTGGAGGTCTCCTACTTATTCATATGCTAAATGCATTAGAAAACTTTCATTTAGATACTCTTGGTTGGAACTCTACGGACTATATACATCTATTAACTGAAGTAGCCAAACGAGCGTACGCAGATAGAGCTCAGCATCTTGGCGATCCTGATTTTTGGAAGAACCCAAGAAATCTATTTTTATCAAAGTCTTATGCAGCTAGTAGAATAGATGATATATCAATGAAAACTCATACTCCAAGCAAAGAGGTTCATCCAGGTAATTATGAAGACACTGAGAGCAATGAAACAACTCATTATTCCGTTGTAGATAGTGAAGGAAATGCTGTGGCAGTAACTACTACATTAAACCAAAACTTTGGGAATAAACATGTCGTTTCAGGTGCTGGCTTTTTCTTAAATAATGAAATGGATGATTTTTCAATTAAACCTGGAACACCAAACTTTTGGGGGTTGGTTGGTAGCGAGGCCAATGCAATTGAGCCAAATAAACGGCCACTCAGTTCGATGACTCCTACAATACTCATTTATGATGGATATCCAATAATGACCATTGGTTCACCTGGAGGTTCCAAAATTATTACAACAGTGCTACAATGTATTTTAAATGTATTAATTCATGATATGAATATTAAAGAAGCAGTCTGCGCACCAAGAATTCATCATCAATGGCTTCCTGAAAATACTGTTTTTATCGAACCTAATGGATTATCTGTGGATATAGTTGAGGACTTAAAATTGCGGGGTCATATCATAAAAACTTACGGATATATGGGTGTTGCAAACGGAATTATAATTAGAGATGACGGCTTATATGGCGGTGGAGACTGTAGGGATGAAACTGCCGCAATAGGGTATTAATTATATACTTTTTCCCACTCACGAATTCTTTTGTTTACCCAACTTGTTTCTGGAGTATCAACATTAACCATTTCAGATTTATTAGCTCGGATCCAAAACCATGACCCTTTAGGGGTACCTTTACTATATTTACCGCTCAATGCAACAACACCATCTTTATAACTATAGGTCCAAGACCCATGTTTCTTCCCAAACCTATAATTGCCAGTGATTGATTTTTGTCCATTATCATAATATTCTATAAACTCACCATGCAAAACACCTCTTGAATATCTGTGTTTATGTAAAATTAATCCACTTTTACCCCAAATTATTTGAGCTCCATCTCGCAATCCATCCTTCCAATTATTTTCGTAAATCGGATTTCCTTTTTGGTCCCAACTTTTTTCTATGCCACTTTTTATTCCATAATTATATAAAACTTCTGATTGTTTTTTCCCATTTTTAAACCGGGTAATACATTTACCATTCTCTTTATCATCAATATATCCAAAAGAATAAGCTAATTCCCCTTCTTCACTCCATTCGCTCCATCGACCTTCTTTTTTACCATCTTTATAAGACCCTCGTCTCATTAATTGCCCATTTGAAAACCACCACTGCCATATATTGTCCTCAATAGAGTTAGCATAAAATCCAATTTTATGCTTTTTACCATTTGGATACCACCAAACCCATCTGCCATTCTTCATACCTTTAAAATAAATACCTTGTAATTCTTTTTGGCCATTGGGATAATAGTTGAAGACATCCCCATTAAATGGAATGGACTCTTCTTTTAAATATTTTATTAACGAACCATTTGAATTAAGGACATCTGATAAATCACTAGTCAACACTTGCCCATTTATAAATAAGGGCAAAAAAGCTAGAATAAGATATAACATTTTTATTTAAATGAGTTTTCTATAAGGTTTAAATAAACAGAGGCACCTACTAAAAGAGACCTTTCATCAATGTCAAAATGGGAGCAGTGGTGAGGTGTTGATAAAATATCATTTTTTTCAGGAGCAGATCCTACAAAGAAAAAACATCCGGGTATTTTTTGTAAATAATATGAAAAGTCTTCACCTCCCATAGATAAATAGGGTGATTTCGCTTGATCTCCAACTATATCTTTTGCAGCTAGTAAAACATTTTGTACAGGCAAGTCATGATTGACCGTAGGCGGATATCCCTCTTTATATTTTATTTTAATTATAGCATTGAATGAATTTGAAATACCTTCAATTATTTCTTCCATTCTTTTTTTAATCATTTGCCGATTTTTCTCTGAATATGCTCGCGTAGTTCCATGCATAATTACATTATCAGATATAACGTTAAAATTTTCACCACCTTTTATTTTACCTATAGTCAGGACAGTATTTTCTAATGGGTCTGTATTTCTACTAACAACAGTTTGTAAGATATTTATGAGGTGGCTCGCTACAACAATTGCATCTACCGTTCCTTGCGGAGCCGCACCATGTCCACCTTTTCCTAAGATTTCTATTTCAAATATATCAGCAGATGCCATTACTGCACCGGTTTTCAAACCTACTTCACCATATTTTTGATAGTTCCAAAGATGTAACCCATATATTTCATCCACACCATTTAAACAACCATCCTCAATCATGTACCTTGCGCCACCTCCACCCTCCTCTGCTGGCTGAAAAATAAACTTTACTGTTCCTTTTTTTATTCTATTGTTTTTTGATAAAGACTTAGCTACTCCCAACAAAATTGCCATATGTCCATCGTGCCCACATGCATGCATTACTCCATCATTTCTTGACTTATAATCTAAAGAACCTTTTTCTTGCATTGGAAGTGCATCCATATCTGCTCTTAATGCAATTGTCGGCCCAGGCCCAAAATATATTTCACCAACGACACCAGTTTTACCTACATTTTTTTTATGTTTTATTCCAAAGTCTTTTAAATATTTAGAAATAGTTTCTGCCGTTTTAAACTCTTTAAAACTTAGTTCTGGATACTTATGGAAATGCCTTCTGTAATAATATATTTCATCAGATAATCCTGCAATTTCTTTTCTAATATTAATTTTCATTTTATACCAATATGATTTATAGTTTGTATAATTAATCGCCCAAAGTCATTTTCTACCTTTTTGGCGCTAGCTAACACGTCTTCGTGTTTTAATAATCTGTTATCTAATCCTGCAGCAAAATTTGTCAAAACTGAAAAGACTAAAACATCCATGTTTAATTCTTTAGCATATTCGATCTCAGGAACTGTACTCATCCCCACTGCATCGCCCCCTAAATTTTTTAAGAATTTAATCTCTGCAGGTGTCTCATATGCTGGCCCAGGCATCCAACAATAGTTCCCCTCTAAAAGGTTCATATCATTTTTTTTTGCTACTGATAAAGCTATATTAATCATTTCTTGATTATAATATTTTTCTCCACATTTTAGTTTAGGCAATGAACTGTTTGATAAAAAAGTAAAATCAAAATGACCTTTTATCAACATAATAGAGCCTGGATAATTTTTTAATTTTAAACTCCCAGATGAATTTGTTATGATTACTTTTTTTATTCCTAATTGATGGAAGACTTTAATTGGTAATGAGACACTTTCTAAGTTCATACCTTCATAATAATGTAACCTTCCTCTCGCAACCAAAACATGCCTGTCTCCAATATATCCTGAAATAAATTCTCCTTTATGACCATCAACTTTAGAGATGGGGAATGTCGATATTTTTTTAAATGGTAAAGTCCTTTTATTAGTCAACTTGTCTACTACATGATCAAGGCCAGATCCAAGGACAATTCCAATGTTTCCATCAAACTTGAGGATACTGTTTATTTTATTTATCAACACTTATAAATATACATTTTTTAACTATCGCTCACCGCTAACTGTCCACAACCAGCATCAATATCAGTTCCTTTACTCCATCGGATAGTAACTGGAAAAGGAGCAGACCTTAATTTTGACATAAAAGAACGAATTTTACTTTGTTCAGGCCTCTGGAACTCACCGTCTGTTTCATTATAAGGAATAACATTTAATTTACATTTTTTAATATCATATAAAAGTTTAATTAACCTGGCAGCGTCCTCTATACTATCATTACACTCTTTAAGCAAAACATATTCAAAGGTTAGCCAAGTATTAGATTGCTCAGTATATTTTTTTGAAGCATCTAATAAATCAACCAAGGCATTTTTTTTTGTAATTGGCATAATCGCTTTTCTTTGTTCATTTGTCGTCCCATTTAAACTGATAGCTAGTTTAAACTTTTCTTTTTCTTTAGTAAACTTTTCAATCTTACTAATGACACCAGCAGTTGATATTGTAATTCGTTTATATCCCATATTAATACCATTAGGATTGTGTAAAAGATGAGCAGCTTTGATAACATTCCGATAATTGAGGAAGGGCTCTCCCATTCCCATAAAAACTATATTAGTTATTTGTTTATTTATTTTTTGACTGATCATAAGATATTGATCAACTATTTCTCCAGGATTTAAGTTTTCTTTAAATCCCATTTTTGCTGTAGCGCAAAACTTACAATCTAATGCACAACCAACCTGAGTTGACAGGCACAGAGTGATTCTATCATCATCATTCATTAAAACGGATTCAATTAAAGCGCCACTTTGTGTTTTAAATAAGAACTTATTAGTTAATTCTGAAGTTGATTTAGTTGCTCGAATAAAAGTTAAAGGATGAATACAATATTCTGACCTTAAGAAAGTTATAAGCTCTTTTGGTAAATTATTAAAATCATCAAAGTCATTTACTTTGTTCCGATATAGCCAGTTAAACAATTGCTTAGCCCTAAAATTTTTAAGATTATTATCCTCACAAATTTTAACTAAGTCTTCAAGACTTTTTCCAATTAGTGATGTTTTATCTATTTTCATAAGTTTACCTGTAAATTAAAAAATAAGCGTATTTATCTTTCCGAAATTAACTTATCAAAGTAAGTTTCTAACCGCAAATATTTAACACCAAAAATAATAGAGATATAATGTCCAAAAAGATAAATGATACAGAATTACTAGAAGAACTTGTAAAAGCCAAAAATAACTTTTCAAATGAAATTGGAAAAGTTATTATTGGTCAAAAAAGTGTGCTTGATCAAATGTTAATTGCACTCCTAACCCGGGGGCATACTTTGTTAGTTGGTGTGCCTGGATTAGCCAAGACTCTTCTTATAAAGTCTATGGCTGAAATATGTGATCTTAATTTTAAACGAATTCAGTTTACACCAGACTTAATGCCGAGTGATATTACTGGGACTGAATTAATTGATATAGATCCTGAATCCGGAAAAAGAAATTTTCGTTTTTACAAAGGTCCAATTTTTGGAAATATTATTCTTGCTGATGAAATAAATAGAACACCACCAAAGACCCAATCAGCACTATTAGAGGCTATGCAAGAACATAAGGTAACAGCAGGTGGAAACACATATGAATTAGAAGAACCATTTTTTGTACTTGCTACTCAAAACCCAATTGAACAAGAAGGTACCTATCCACTTCCAGAGGCTCAACTAGATAGATTTATGTTTCATTTAAATATAAGCTACCCTACAATTGAAGAAGAAATTTCAATTGTTAACCGGACAACTATTGATAATCATACTAATATTAAAAAAGTATTTTCAAAGGAATCTATTATTAATTTTCAGAATCTTACTCTTCGAGTTCCAATTTCTGAAAATGTAGTAAGCTATGCTGTTAAACTAGCAGCTTCTACGAGGCCAAATGAAGTTGATAGTGATAGCTATATTAAACAATGGGTTGAATGGGGTGCTGGTCCAAGAGCATCTCAGTATTTAGCTTTAGGAGCAAAAGCAAAAGCGCTTCTAGATGGTCGACCTACTCCAAGCATAGAGGACATTCAATCTATAGCTCCAGATATTTTAAGACATCGAATCCTTCCAAATTTCAACTCAGAGGCTGAAGGTATAAAAATTGATGATATAGTTAATCACTTAATTAATAATATCGAGGCTTAATATTTCGCAAGTACACGATAAGAAAAAATATTTGCAACCCGAAATGGTTGCAATGCTTAATTCAATATCAATGAAAGCCAAATTAGTAGTCGAAGGGTATATAATTGGTCAACACCGTAGCCCTTATCATGGATTTAGTGTTGAGTTTTCAGAACACAGGAGTTATGAACCTGGAGATGAGGTAAAGCACATCGACTGGAAATTATATGGTAAAACAAATAGACTATATGTAAAAAGATACGAAGAGGAAACAAACCTACGTACGCATCTTATTTTGGATACAAGTAGATCTATGTCATATACAAGTAATAAAATTTCCAAATTAGAATACGGTAGCTATTTACTTGCTGCACTATCCTATCTAATGATTAGTCAACAAGATGCAGCTGGAGTAGTTTTATTCGATGAAAAAATTCGTTCTTTTATACCTCCAAAAAGTACCCCTAGCCATTTAAATACACTTTTAAATGTATTAGATGTTCCGGAGCCAGGGAATAACACAAAAATTGAGTCTGTTTTGCATCAAATGGCTGAAAGAATCAATAAACGTGGTCTGGTTATTATTATTTCTGACCTGTTAGATGAACCTAAAAATGTTTTAAATGGACTAAAACATTTTCGACACAAGAAACAAGAAGTTATCTTGTTTCATATACTTGATCGAAATGAATTAGAGTTTGAATTTGATAACAGGACGAAATTCGTTGATATGGAATCTGATGAAGAAATAACAACAGATCCTTGGCATATAAAAAATGATTATAAAAACTTAATATTAGACATACAAAAATATTACAGGAGAAATTGTCGCCTTAATAAAATAGATTATGTTTCATTATTTACTGACGATAGTCTTGATAAAGGTTTAAGTGAATATTTTAATAAAAGGCAACGACTAGGATAATTCTCTTTATTAGTTTTGTTCAGCTATGTCCCGTTTATACCTAATCAATTCTAATTGTCTTTGATATTCAGATTCGTTTTCAAAATCAATACTCTTTACATCTTTTATTTTTTTTTCTGCTTTTCTGTACCAGCGAACAGCTAATTCAAAATCTTTTGTAAAACCATCAGTACCATTAAAATATTTATCGCCCAACCCTTCATATGAACTGGCCATACCTAAAGCAGCTTCAAAGTCGTCTTCGTTTAAATAATAAGCTTCATCAAAGGCTTTCTCAGCCTCTTCATAATTTTCCATTTGGTTGTGAATGACTCCTAAATTAAAAAATAAGTCAGCTTTAATGACCTTATCTTGTTCATTTTTAATAGCATCCTTAAAGACTTTAATAGATTGTTCTTTTTCCCCAATGTCATAATACATAGATGCTAATTCTCTTAATGCGTTACTATTTGAGGGCTCTATCTGGACTGCCTTTTTGTAATAAGGAATGACTGCCTTACTCCCTAAACCGCATCTCAAAAGAATTTGACCGGCTGTAAAGTTTGAACTAAAACTTTCTGGATCTTTTTCTACTGCAGTTTTTATAAAACCAATCGCTTTCCCCTTATCATCTAAGTCTAAATAACATTTTGAAAGAGTTGTATATGTTTGCGGATCTTTGGGGTTAATAATAGACGCATTAGTGAAATATGTAATAGCTTCATTTAAGTACTTACTTTTATTATCTGGATCAGATTGTATTTCTTTAAATTTTTCAACACCTTTGTTGAATTGCTCTGCCCAATAAAATTGGGTGTAGTTATTCACTTGCTCAGAAACGGGGAGAAAAATAGTTCGAATTTCAACTTTTTTGTTAGGATCTATCGAAATAGCTTTCTGAAACATATCATACATTTCTTTCCAATCTTTATTCCTTGCATGAACCTCAATAGCATAAACAATAGGTATTTCTGGGTTATCAGGTTCTACAGCCATGGCTTTGGGAAGCCATTCATCTGCTTTAGACCACTCGGATTGTTGTATAGCTAATTTTGCTGTAGTGTATTCTTGACTTGAACAAGCAAATAAAAACAACCCTGCCGCAGTTAAAACTGTAAATTTTAATTTTGTTCTGTACCAATTGAACATAATAAGTATCCTCTTCGTTTTTTTATAATTATCTTAAAAATTAATTGGTTTTATACCACATGAAAAAGTAAATCAATAAATTATTACTTAATCGACTCCATCCTTTTTTCTACATCATTTTTATTAATGTTAATTAGCTTACTCACTCCAAATTCTTCGATACAAAAAGAAGCAAGCGCAGAACCTCTTAACATTGATTCGGAAGTTGAAAGCTTATCAATGAGTCCAGAAACAAATCCACCGCCAAAAACATCTCCAGCTCCAGTGGGATCTACTACATCTTTTACAGGATAAACACCCACAGATATATCTTCATTTTTGGATATACACCTAGCACCTTTACTTCCAAGCTTAACAACAATCTTTTGTGGGCCCATTGAAAGAATCTGTTTTGAAGATTCTTGTATGTTTTCGTTCTTTGTGAGCAGAGAAAGTTCACTTTCATTTATAAGCAATATATCTGTCCTTTTAATTATTTTTTTGAGTTCTTGTAAGGTCGTATCAATCCACAGGTTCATTGTATCTGTAATAACTGTAGGGTTATTTTTGCACTGATTAAGGACACTAAGCTGTAGAGAAGGATGAATATTTGCTAAAAACACCCAAGAAGCTTTTACATTTTTAGAATGTAAAACTGGCTCAAAACTCTCAAAAACACCTAAATCGGTAAATAGAGTATCTCTATCATCTCCGTTATTATGATATTTACCACCCCAACTAAATGTTTTCCCCTGTTTTTTTTCAATATTTTCAAGATTTGAAGAAAAATTATTAAATATTTCATCCCCTTTCTCAGGAAAATCATCCCCTACGATGCCAATAGGAATAGGACTCCCGTAGAACCCCGCTCCAATTGTAGCATACGTTGCTGAGCCACCCAAAAGGTCTTCCTTTTTACCAAATTTGGTCTCAATTGTATCAAGAGCAATTGAGCCCAAAATAAGAACTTCATTTATTTCATTCATTATATTTTTTCACTTTAACTGTTTTGATTTATAATATTTAAATTATCCC
>CAJQGZ010000125.1 GCA_905478065.1 uncultured bacterium
TATCTTCAGAAGGTTATCTTCAGAAGGTTATCTTCAGAAGGTTATCTTCAGAAGGTTATCTTCAGAAGGTTATCTTCAGAAGGTTATCTTCAGAAGGTTATCTTCAGAAGGTTATCTTCAGAAGGTTATCTTCAGAAGGTTTCCTTAAGACCTAAAGGTATTCTATATACAAACCAATAGTTTGTCAACTTTTTTTTCACACTTTCTTAATGATAGATTCCAGAGTTCTTGACAAATTTGGGAATCCCGCATCAAGAAGTAATTCTGGCATGTAGAAAATCTGACACTCATGCTCAATGCTAGTATCAAGATTAGAAAGGTCGCACACAGACAAGATACTTGACAAATTCAAGTTTTGCTTGTACTTATCATAAACCTGCTTAAAACCTTCAATAGCAGCTTCGCCTTGAGATGAAGAAGCAACTACAACTTGCCAGTCGCTAGAAGAAACCGAATAAAACTTTTTTTTACTTGAAATTTTTCTTATCATAAAAATAATACCTATGGCTAATAGAGAACAAAACAAACAAGTGGGTATATTCTGCACACTGTATAAAGGCTCTATTTTCATAGAAGAATATCTAAAAGATATTGTAAGTCAAACTTTTTTTAATAAAACTAATTTTTATATTTTAGACTGCGCGTCTCCTGATGGCGAATACGAGATAATAAAAAAATATATTGATTACCCTAACATAAAATACAGAAAATTAGAAAAAGATCCGGGTTTATATGCAGGGTGGAATATTTGTGTTGACTGGACTCAGGAAGAATATATTGGAAACTGGAATGTTGATGATAGAAAAACGCCTTGGTCGATAGAGGTTCTGACAAAAGCGTTATTGAAAAATGAATCTTTAGATCTGGTTTATGGCCAAACTTTAGTGACAAATAAAGCTAATGATTGCTGGGATAAGTGTAAATCCAAACAAATATACCCATGTTTACCTCACAGCTTTCAAAATTTGTTAAAAAATAATTCTCCGCATTGTATGCCAATATGGAAAAGAGATCTCCATGATAGATTCGGATATTTTAACGAAGATTATAAAACTGCATCAGATACAGACATGTGGCTTCGGGCATGCGAAGGGGGTGCTAACATGAAATTTATAAATGAGGTTGTAGGTTTATACTATGATAACCCTAACGGAAGATCCACGAATACAGAGACTTTAAAAGAGATGATAAGCGAAGTAAATAAAGTAAGAAGCGTATATGGTTAATTTGTGCACAATATCAGATGGTAATTTTTTAACCAAAGGTTTGTCTCTATACGAGTCGCTTTTATCTACATCTTCTAATTTTACTTTACATTACCTTTTAACGGATGACTCTTACGAAAGCGTTAAAAAATACGAAAACGAAAAACTAAAATTTTATTCACATAAAGATGTTTGTGAAAACAACGATACTTTAAACCAGTTAAAAGAAACTAAATATGATTATTTTTGTTGGAGCTTGTCTTCTTACTTTTCAAAATGGCTACTCGATAAAAATATTTACGAATCAATAACATACATAGATAGTGATATACTATTTTATCAAGATATTAAATTTGTACATGATACTATTGCAGATAAAGATATAGGTTTGTTTAGGCATAGAATGTTCCCTTTAGGAATATATAGGCCTGAAGGATTGTTTAATGTAGGTGTTGTATATTTTAAAAACTCAAAAATAGGTAAGGAAGCTTTAGATTGGTGGACCGATGCAGTGCTTAACCAAAAATACCCGGGTATGAGCTCATGTGGTGACCAAAAATACTTAGAATTCTTTATGTATGCATACCCAGATAAAGTGCAAATAGATGGCGACATAGGACACGGAGCGCCTTGGCATTGGCAGCTATATAACTTGGGAGATTTTTATTCTAATGGGCACATCCAATGGGAGAACAAAAAACAACTAATGGTTTTCAGTCATTTTTCTCAATTTAAAACCAATTTTGAAGAAGATAGTTATATTGCGTCAACTAATCACCATTGTTACACCCCTTTAGTAGAATACGAAAATAATCTAATTTTAAAAGGCATACATCAAGATTATTTTGAAGTTCTCAAAAAAACGAAATTCAAATACAAATTATGAAAATAGCATTCGGTATGATAGTTTTTGAAGGTGACTATGTTCTAAAAGAATGTTTAGAGCAGGTTTACCCTTTTGCTTCTCAAATTTTAATAGCTGAAGGTCCCGTGAAATATTGGCAAGACCAAGGCAGAATGACATCTTTAGATAGAACCAATGAAATATTAAAATCTTTTCCAGATCCAGAAAATAAAATTGAAATTACTCATGGTCAGTTTTCTGAAAAAGATGATCAATGTAAAGCTTACATGGATCATGTAAATGATGATATTGATTTTATCTGGAACTTAGATAGTGATGAAGTTTTTAAATCAGAAGATTTAGAGAGTGTAATAAAGTTTTTAGAGAAAGAGGACCCTACTAGCGTAGGAGTTCAAAGTCTTTCTTTTTACGGAGGCTTTGATCATCACTTAACAGGGTTTGAAATGAACACTGATAATTTTTTGAGGATCTTCAAATATCAAGCTGGGTCTACTTGGTTAACGCATAGGCCACCCACAATTAAATATTCTTTTCCAGATTCTATTGTAAAAAAACATATTAACAGTAAACAGCTTTATGAATCAATAGGGTTCCAGATGTACCATTATTCATACGTGTTCCCAGATCAAGTTTACAAAAAAGTAAACTATTACAAAAGCGAAGTAAGCAAACAAAATTGCATTGATAATTATTTTAACGAAATTTATCTACCTTGGACTACTGGAGATGACAATGATAAATCCATAATTGAAAGTAAATATTTAGGGGTTCATGAATTCAAACCGTTCTCTAGAGGGGACTGTTATACTAAAAAATTCGAAGGCCAACACCCTGAATCAATAACCTCAAACATGGAAAACTTAAAAAACAATTTTAATAACCAGCTTTTAAAATATGTTAAGCACTAACTGGTCTAAAGCTGAAAAAGCTTTTCAAAAACAGCTAGAATTTAATATCAAAGAGCTGAATTCCACAGTGACGCCAGATCATTGGCTTGATGTGGTTGATGCTGTAAACTTTTTAAATCCAAAAAGATTTTTGGACATAGGGTGCGGCGTGGGAACGATTTATAAAATTATTCAAAATACTTCCCCAAACATATCCTACAAAGGGATTGATTATGCGCCAGCAGCAATAAAGATTGCCCGCGACTTTTGGAAATATGAAGGTTTTGATCAATTTGATTTTTGGGGTTTATCTAAAAAAGATGTTTCTGATTTTGATTTGGTTTATATAGGGGCGCTTCTCGATGTGCTCCCCAATGGAGATGAAGCTCTTGATTTTTTATTGTCGCTGCAAATAAAAAATTTACTAATTGGCAGAATCAACCTTACAGAAGGTGAAAGTTATTACAAAGAATACACAGCTTACGAAGAAATAGAAACCTGCGCCTTTTATCACAATGCTCAAAAAGCGAAAGATACAATTGAAAATAAGTATGGCTACAAGTCCTACGGAATGAGATGGAGTTTACTGTTAACAAAGTGATTAGTTTATTTAACATACCGGATCATAAAATTGACACATCAAACTATTCTCATTGTTTGCATGATAATAATGTCTCTACCTTAGAATCTGAAATTGCGGTTTATGTAGGAGCAAAACATGCAGTATCGCTAAATAGCGCTACTAGCGCGATATACCTTGCCTTATTAAACAAATCAATAACAGTTAAAATACCAAGCATGATTCCCCCTGTTGTCGTTAATGCTATAACCACTTCAGGAAACAAATATGATTTCACAGATAATACTGATTGGGTAGGCGATTCATACGAACTTTTTGATTTTGGTGATTATAAAATAATAGATTCAGCACAAAAACTAGAAAAAAATCAATTCAAAACAGAGTGCAAACCAGATGATTTGATGATTTTTAGTTTCTACCCAACAAAACCTTTAAGCGGGTTTGATGGGGGAATGATTGTCTCTGATGATTTTGAGAAAATTAAATACTTCAAAGAGATGTCCCTTAATGGGATGAGCTATGCTGAAAACAATTGGGAAAGACCTCATAAATATCACGGGTATAAAATGTATATGAACAGCATCCAAGCAGAAATAATTCTCAAAAACTTCTCTACATACGACAAGAAAACGAACAAAATATCAAAAGTTAGGAATTTTTACAACACCGAATTTAACCAAAAAAAAACTAGCTCTCATTTGTATACTGTCGATGTTTTTGATAGAGAATCGGTAATTAAAAATCTTCGCAGCAAAAATATCTACACAGGGATTCATTATCACAGTCTCCATGACGATCCTGTTTACGCTTTAAACACTAAGGGTAATTATCCTGAGACAGAAAAAAAATCTAAAACCACATTAAGCATACCAATGCATGAGAACATAAGTATGGAAGATGCAAAAATGGTTTACCAAGAAGTTATTAAAAACATAATCTAAAACACTATGACAAATTATGATTTTTTCACAGATGATAGAGGTGGCTTTTTGATACCTATATCTTTATCAAACATTCCCTTTGTTCCGAAAAGAGTTTTTACTGTTACAGATATACCTAAAAATTCTATTAGAGGCCATCACGCTCACTATAAAACTGAACAAGTATTGGTATGTGTAAAAGGTGAAATTATTGTAGGAATAGATGACGGAAAAAATAAAACAGAAAAGAAGATAAAAAAGGGTCAATCTTTTTACATAAAGAATCTCGTATGGGATTGGCAGAAATATTTAACTGGGGATGACGTAATGATTTCGTTCTGCTCTACTGAATATAATAAATCGGATTATATTGAAAATATTGAAGATTTTTATAATATAGTTAACAAATGAAAATACTAGTAACAGGAGGATGCGGTTTTATAGGTAGCTCTTTTATGGAGTTGATGCTAGATAAGCCAGATGTCAGTATAGTAAACATAGATAAACTATCTTATTGCTCCAACAAAAATATTTGCAAGCAATATGGGGATAGATATGAATTGATTCCTAGCGATATAAATGAGATTGCAAACGTTTTAAATGAAAAATATTCTGACATTGATCAGATATTTCATTTTGCAGCAGAGTCACATGTAGACAATTCTATATCAGATCCTTTTCCATTCATAGAATCTAACGTAACAGGAACTTTTAGGGTTCTCGAATATGCCAGAAAGCACAATAAGCCAATACTTATAGTATCAACAGATGAAGTTTACGGCTCGCTATCCCTAAATGACAAACCATCAACAGAGAAAGATCCCCTTAAACCTAGCTCAGTTTATTCTTCGTCAAAAGCTTCAGCTGACCTAATAGCTCTTTCGTATTTTAGAACTTTCGGTACAAAAGTTATCATTACTAGGTGTTGCAACAACTACGGAGTAAACCAATATAAAGAAAAATTTATACCAACAATATTTAATAGTTTAAAAAACGAAACAAAAATACCTATTTACGGAAACGGTGAAAACGTTAGAGAGTGGATTAACGTTTTAGATCATTGTGAAGCTGTTTGGGCAGCTTCGCAAAAAGGTCGCTTCGGTGAAATTTACAATATAGGTTCAGGCTACGAATGCTCTAATCTTGAACTGGTAAAAAAAGCAATTAAGGTTTGGGGAGCAGATGAATCATCTATGTCTTTTGTGAAGGACCGAAAAGGTCACGATGTTAGGTATAGCCTAGATAGCTCTAAGATTAAAAAAGAAACAGGATGGAGTCCTAAGTATACAAACATGGATGCTTTTGTTGAATTGGCTTCTGGAATGTGGAAAAAGTGAAATGAAAGGCATTATTTTAGCTGGCGGAAGTGGTTCAAGATTGTACCCGCTCACTTTAACGACGAACAAGCAACTGCTTCCAATATATGATAAACCTATGATATATTATTCTCTTGATTTGTTTTTAAGTCAAGGTATTGAAGATATATGCTTGATCACATCACCACAACACATTAAAGATTTTGAAAAAATATCATACACACTAAAAGATATCTTTTCAATAAATCTAATAGTTCAAGATCAGCCAAAGGGTATAGCTGAAAGCTTTTTACTGAGCGAAGAATTTATCAAGGGTAACAAGGTTATGTTAGTTTTAGGAGATACGTTTATACATGGCAAGATACCTCCACCTAAAAACACAGGGGCGACTATCTATGCAAAAAAAGTAAAAAATCCTAATGAATATGGGGTTGTAGAGTTTTACAATGGAAAAGCTATATCTATAGAAGAAAAACCTGAATCGCCTAAAAGCCACTATGCAGTTCCCGGGATATATTTTTACGATGAAATGGCTCTGGAATACGCAAAGCAAATAAAACCTTCTGCTAGAGGCGAACTTGAAATAACAGATATCAATAAACAATATTTAGAAAAAGATCAGTTGCACACTATTGAGCTTGACAACTCTATCGTTTGGCTTGATGCTGGAACTTACGATTCTCTGTTCGAAGCTTCTGAATATGTGCGGGATCATCAATCTAAAACAAGTAATTGCATAGGACTAAATTTGAAAAAAGTGCATGAGTAAAAAAAACCCAGTTTTAGTTGTAGGTAACAAGCCCTTTTTAAATTTGTCAGTTTCTGCGTTGATTGACAGTTTTGATAAGAATGTAAGATGTAATATGGGCATCCCTAACGGAAAGAATGGGACAAAAAAAGATGAGATTGCGGTATGCTCTCACATGCAAGATCATTTCGTTAAGCAAAAACTACCTTGGGACCATATAAAGAAAATCTATATAGAAGATGACCCTTCTTTTAAAGAATATCACTTAAGATTTTTTTACAATAATTTTGAACCTAGTGATTATAACTTTATTTGGAATATACGGCCTGTTATAGATAAGTATAACGACATATTAAATTCTATCGATTGTCCGTATAAATTCGAAAAACAGCCTAGATTAGGTTATGCTGTTTTGCTTGAAAAAATAACCCAAGGATATCGTCCTTTTGTTTTTGGTTTTTCTTTGATAGATGAGAAACGTTTTAGTTACTACACTAACGATTATGCTACTAATAGAGATTTTAACAGGGAAACGTGTCACGATAGGATTAGTGAGATTAAAATTTTAAACTGGCTTCATGAACAAAATGCCGTTGATGCTACATTTTGTTTATTGGAAGATAAACAGGATTTAAGCTTCATTAATAGCAACAGCAAGAGACACCAGCAATCTTTAGATATATTAGAAAGTGTTTGTTTTAAATGATTAAGCGCATAAAAATAGAGACAGATAAATTATTTACCGATATTACTGACGAGGTTTCTGGGTTTGCTTCTGATTGGAGTTCATCAGGAATTGTTAATATTTTTTCTCCGCATACAACTATGGCAGTTTGGCTGACAGAAAAGGAGATACTTCATTTATTGGATATTAGATTTTTTTTAGACTCTTTAGCTCCTAAAAGTAAAACCCCAGAAGGGACACAGAAAAATGTAAAATATTTTCACGATATTATTTCTTTGAGAGAGGATGTTCCAGCCGATGAAAGGGTTAACGGTCACTCTCATATAAGGCATTTATTTTTCAATTCTTCAGAAACAGTTCCTGTAGAAAACGGAAATTTATTATTAGGTGAATGGAAAAGAATTTTTGCGGTTGAATTAGATCCTATTAGAAAACGCAATATAACCTGCACTTTTGTAAAATCATGATTGATTACCAAGCCACTTCTGCAGAAAAATTGTCCGTTAAGTATGATACTTTTTATACCTCTTCGTCTGTATCACCGCAGCAGGCTGCAATGGGAACAATAGAAAAGGATGCCTCAAGACATTTCGGCGATCACGCAAAAGAAAAATTTCGGGGCAAAAGAATTTTTGATATTTTAATATCTAAATCTTTTGATACCGTCTTGGACGTTGGAGCTGGTAAGTTAGAAGCAACTTCAGAATTTATAAAATTTAAAAAGTTAACTGATATATGCGATTTCAAGGATAGTTGGTATTTATCATCATCAACTTTTGATCGATCTAAAATACGGAACTTTTTCCAAGGGGATATTAATGAACTCGAAATACCATTTACATATGATGCTTTGTGGGCTTCTCACATATTGGAACATCAACTAAATCCTAATATTTTTTTAAGAAAGCTGTTTTCCCTACTAAAGGAAGGCGGTTATTTGGCTCTCGTTGTCCCCCCCAGAAAACCATTCATTGTTGGTGGGCATGTAAATCTTTGGAATGGTGGTCTTCTCTTGTACCATTTAATTCTAGCAGGGTTTGATTGCTCTAATGCTCAATTACTACAATATGATTACAATATTGGGATTGTAGTTCAAAAGAAAAGCATCTCTGAATTCCCACATATCAATTATGACATAGGAGACTTACACAAGTTAGCTCCATTTTTTCCGTTTCCAATAACTGAGGGTTTCAATGGTGACCTTATGAGAATAAATATCGACCAATGAAATTTTTTATTATTATAAAAAAGGATTCTAAAAGAGTTCCCAATAAAAACTTTAAACCCTTAGGATCAATGCCTCTTTGGAAGCATTTAATCACTGAACTAATAAATGAGGAAGTATACATTGATACCGATAGTGAACTACTATTAGACGAATTTAAAAATTACAGTTACATCAAAGCTTATCCAAGAAGCCAGAAGTTTATTGATTATGAAAATGAATCTTCAACAAAATTAAGCCCTGCCTTAATGATGATTGAGAATTTTTTAGATCAGTATGTAACAGATGAAAATGAAATCATTGTAACTTCTCATGTCACTTCTCCGTTCATTAAAATTGAAACAATTAAAAAAGCAGCGCTCAAACTCAAGGAGGGTTATGACAGTGTTCAGGCTTGTGTTAATCATCAGGAGTTTTGTTATTTTAAGGACCGGCCAGTTAATTTTAACCCCGACGTAGTTCAAAAAACTCAAGATTTAAAACCCGTTCAATTAGGAAATGGAGCTTTCTTTATATTTACTAAGAAGACATTCAAAAGCCAGAAAAATAGGACTGGACAAAATCCGTATTTTTATCCCATCGAATATCCTGAAAGTATAGAGATAGACAACCTAGAGGATTTAGAGGTGGCTGAAGCCTATTATGAAAGAAAACATAAAAATAATTGATGTAACATTGAGAGACGGAGGTTTTGTGTGTGATTTTGATTGGCCTGTAAACTTTGCTAAGTCATGTATCAACACGTTGTCCGATACTGATGTAAAATACATAGAGCTAGGTTATTGGAAGCAAACATCTAAAAGTCAAAATAAGTTTTTTAACCTTAACAACAAAACCGTTAAAGATCTAACTCAAGCATTAAGCCCATCCAGATTTGCAGTTATGATTGATTTTCATTACTGCAGTCAAAACCTTGAGGATTACCCAAAGGTTGACGATGGTATATTCGGACTTATCAGAATGACAGCGAGAAAAGATATGATAAATGATGCTATTAATTTTGCTGATAAATTAAAGTCTTATACTGGTTTAAATGTAGCTTTCAACATATTTAATACATCTAATTATTCTGACAAAGAATTAAACAAAACAGTAAGTAAGGTCAGTAAGCGTAATTTTGATATAGTAGGCTTTGCTGATACACATGGGTACATTGATTTAGCTAAAGATATATCTCGATATGAGGGTGCCTTTGATATAGCAAAACAAGAAAATAAAGAAACATGTTTTCACTTGCATGATCATACAGGTAAGGCATATTCAAACTATATGGCATGTTTAAATAGTTCATATATAGATTATTGCGATTCTTCTATTAGAGGGTTAGGTAAAGGTTTAGGGAACTTAAAAACAGAATGCGTGGTAAACAAATCTGACAGATTTAAAATTTGTGAGTTAATTAGCCAAAATAAAACTATTTTATCTCATAATGTTAACCCTGCATATTATTTAATCACTGGTACATATGGTATCACTGATAATTACGCGACACAGGCCGCTAAGAAAAATATACCAATACAAGTTTTTGCTGATTTCTGCCATAGCTTAAAAGGGCTGCAAAAAGACAATTTTAATAAAAATTTAATATCCCAATTTTTACCATGAAGATTTTAGTTACAGGGTCGAGTTCAGGTTTGGGTAAATGTGTCGCTCAAGTTTTTACAGAAAATCAACATGATGTTTACGGTATCAGTAGAAGCCTTTCTAGCGTTAATCTAAAAAAGCAAGTGGTGTGTGATTTTTTAAATATCAGTGAAATTAAAAATAGCTTAAGCGAATTGCTGCAAGGCACAGATAAAATAGATTACGTTTTTTTAAATGCTGGAACGCTAGGAGAACTGTCAAAAATAAATAACTCAGCTCCAGAACAATCTTTAGACCATTACAAAATAAATGTGTTAAGCAATAAGATATTACTTGATTTTTTGATCTCAAAGAAAACTATAGGTAAAGTAATATGTGTTTCTACTGGAGCTATAAATAAAAGCTATTACGGTTGGGGCCTTTATACTATGCATAAGGCTTGTTTAAAAAAAATGATAGATGTTTACGCTGAAGAAAACCCTAAAATTAATTTTTTATCGCTTGCTCCGGGGCTTGTGAAAACAAAAATGCAAGATTACATATACGGAATCAGCACAACTCAAATACCATCTGTTGGAAAGTTTAAAGAAGCTTACAAGAATATGCAGAAACCTGAAGAGTGCGCAAATAAGATATACAAAAATCTAAAAGAGATATTTGAAAACCCCAAAGATAGGTTTACTGATTTAAGAGATATTTAATATTATGGTTTATTATTTTGATATAGATGGCACTATATGTACCATGTCTAAAAACCTTAACTACGAGGAAGCTCAACCTATTAAAGATAGAATCCATAAGGTTAATGAACTTTATAACCTTGGTCATACTATTATTTATTGGACAGCTAGAGGCACAGTTACAGGCAAAGATTGGTCAGATATAACAAAAAAACAATTTAAAACGTGGGGAGTTAAATATCACGATTTAAAATTCGGCAAACCATTCTACGACTTGTTTGTTGACGATAGAAACATTAATGATAAATCTTTTTTCAAAGACTGATATGAAAATTTTAATAACAGGAGCATCAGGCTTTTTGGGCCAACACTTAATACCAAGGCTAGAACGTAACCATGAATTACTAATACCATCTTCTAAAGATTTAGATGTGTCAGATTACGATGCGTTACAAAAATACTTTTACCATTACGACTTTGACACTATTGTTCACCTCGCTGCTCGATGCGGAGGAATTGGCGCTAACAGAAAAAACCCAGCAGTTTTTTTTGAGAAAAACCTTCAGATGTCAACTAACATTCTTAAGCTTGCTAGCGAATTTGATGCAATTAAAAAGATGGTAACTTTAGGCTCTGTGTGCTCGTATCCTAAATTTACCGAAGTACCATTTAAAGAAAAAAACATTTGGAATGGTTATCCAGAAGAAACTAATGCGCCCTACGGTATAGCCAAGAGATCGTTAATGATGGGGTGCCAATACTACAACCAGCAGTATGGTGATAATTTTGTTCATCTTATTCCTGTTAATATGTATGGAGAGTATGATCATTTTGATTTAGAAAATTCTCATGTTATACCAGCTCTTATTCGTAAGATGCATGAAGCAAAGATGTCTGGAGCTTCTAGCGTTATGGTGTGGGGAGATGGCTCAGCATCAAGAGAATTTCTTTATGCAGGAGATTGTGCTGAAGCCATAGAGCTAACGCTAGAACATTACAATTCCCCTAAACCAGTAAATATAGGCACGGGACAAGAAATAACAATAAAAGATTTAGTAGAAAAAATAAAAAATGTAGTAGAATTCAAAGGTTATATTGTATATGATACAACAAAGCCAAACGGACAACCTCGTAGATGCCTAGATACATCTAAGGCAGAATCTGATTTTGGGTTTCGAGCAAAAACATCTTTTGACGAAGGCTTAAAGAAAACTTACGATTGGTATACTAAACAATTATGAATAACATCATTATAGTCACAGGCGTTACAGGGCAAGATGGCAGCCACATGGTAGATTACCTGTTAAAAAATACTGATTATAATATAGTCGGCACAGTCAGAAGGTTATCAGTATCAAATCATGATAATTTAAAACATATAGATTCAGATAGGTTTGAGAAGGTTTATTTTGACTTGAATGATAACGAATCAATACAAAGCGTAATTCAAAAATATAAACCTAAATATTTTATTAACCTTGCCGCTCAAAGCTTTGTCGCAGCTAGTTGGGACATTCCAGTATCAACTTGGAATACTAACGCCACGGGAGTTCTGCATATTTTAGAAGCTATACGTAAGTATAGCCCTGAAACACGATTTTACAACGCTGGCACAAGTGAAGAATTTGGAGATGTCCAATATTCGCCACAAGACGAAAAGCACCCGTTAAGACCAAGATCTCCATACGGTGCAGCTAAAGCTGGAGCAAGGCACCTTGTAAAGGTTTATAGGGATAGCTATGGAATTTATGCTGTACAGGGCTGGTTATTTAACCACGAAGGAACTCGCCGTGGAGAAGAGTTTGTGACCCGTAAAATCTCTAAAGGTGTAGCAAAAATACACCAAAGCTTAAATAAATCACAAAGCGTTCAACCTATTACTTTAGGTAACCTTGAGGCAAAAAGAGATTGGAGTGATGCTGAAGATTTTGTGGATGCAATTTGGAGGATGTTAAATCAAGATGAATATCGCAAAGATTGGGTAGATAATAGTAGTGTGCGTGATTATGTTGTGTCTTCTGGGGAAACCCATACTATTAGAGAATTTATAGAGGAATCTTTTAAATGTATCGATATGGATAGTAGCTGCGTATATTGGCGAGGTAAAGGTACAGATGAGGTATTGTATTTTATGGATGATATCAGTTATACAACGGCGGTTGTCAAAACAAAACTGGTAACCATCAATAAAGATTTTTATAGGCCAGCCGAAGTTGAGCTATTATTAGGCTCTCATGATAAAATTTTAAAAGAGTTAGGGTGGGAGCCAAAAAGCTCTTTTAAGGATCTTGTGAAAAAAATGGTAGAGAATGATATCTTTTTACTTGAATCTTCCTCGTAGATAGTGTAATATACTTATCAGAGAAATTAAAGCAACCTTATCGTTCTGATAAGGTTTTTTACTAACTTTAAACATATATTCTCTCTCCCCTTTAGGGGTGTAATTTCTTTTACCTAAAATTATGATTTTCGACGAACAAATATCACGTAAACCGGATTATTACCCTTGGACAGAAGAGTTCAGGCGTTCCATGTGGGATGGCCACTGGACAGACAAAGAATTTTCATTTTCTTCTGATATTCAAGACTTTCATGTCAAGCTGACTGACCAAGAGCAGCAGATTATTATCAGAACCCTTTCCGCTATTAGCCAAATTGAGGTTGCAGTAAAAACTTTTTGGGCTAAAATTGGGGATAATTTGCCTCACCCATCTATTCGCGATATGGGTTATGTAATGGCTAATACCGAAGTGATTCACAACGAAGCTTACGAGAGATTATTGAAGCTTCTTGATTTAGAAGAAGTGTTTGAAGAAAATATGAAGCTCGACTTTATTGAGGGAAGAGTTAACTATCTAAGGAAGTATACTCATAGATTTTACAAAGACTCAAAAAAACAATTCGTATACGCACTAATATTGTTCACTCTATTTGTCGAAAACACATCCTTATTTAGTCAATTTTATGTTATAAATTGGTTTGGAAAGAAAAATTTACTAAAAGATACTAATCAGCAAACAAAATATACAGCTAGAGAAGAAGATATTCATGCTAAAATAGGCATTAAGTTGTTAAACACTATTAAATCAGAGCACCCTGAGTTATTCGATGACGAATTAGAACAAAGAATTCTGCACGAAGCTAAAGAAGCTTTTAAAGCTGAAGAAAAAATTGTAGACTGGATTGTCAATGGAATTCAAAAAGATTTGCTTTCTGCTGGCATCCTTAAAGAATTTGTTAAAAATAGAATTAATGAATCACTTGATCAGATAGGTTTTGAAAAAATCTTCGATATTGATGAAAAAATAATTTCACGTACAACTTGGTTCGATGAAGAGGTTTTAGGTAACATGATGACAGACTTTTTTGCCTCTCGCCCTACAGAGTATTCAAAATCAAATAAAAGCTTTAGTGAAGCAGACTTATTCTAAAAATATGGACAAATTTTACTGGTTAAACGAGGACTCAAGAAGGTTTCTCAAGAGGGGTTATTTGAAAGAGAATCAAACGGCAGAAGAACGAATCAAAGAGATATCCGACAATGCAGAAAAAATTTTAAAAATTAAAGGTTTTTCTGATAAATTTTATAGCTATATGAGTAAAGGTTTTTATTCTTTAGCTACCCCTGTGTGGACAAACTTTGGGAACCATAGAGGTTTACCTGTTTCATGTTTTAATTCCCATGTAGATGATACTATGGAGTCTATTTTGTATAAGGCTGCTGAAGTAGGTATGATGAGCAAAATGGGAGGAGGTACATCTGGCTATTTTGGAGACCTAAGGCATAGAGGTGCTCATATAAGCGTTGGAGGAGAGTCTAGTGGACCAATTCATTTTTTAGAAATATTTGATAAAATATCAGAAGTGGTTAGCCAAGGTAGCGCAAGGCGGGGTAGTTTTGCCGCTTATTTACCTATTGAACATCCTGATATAGAAGAGTTTTTGAAAATTAGAAGTAGCGGTAACCCTATACAGAACTTAAGTATAGCTGTAACGATAAAGAATGACTGGATGAAGTCAATGATAGAGGGAAACTCCAAAAAAAGAGCTATTTGGGGTAAAGTTATACGTAAACGTTTTGAGACAGGTTACCCTTATATCAGTTTTATAGACAATATAAACAATAATAACCCTAAAGTTTACAAAGATAAAGGGCTAGAAGTCAAGTCTCAAAATTTATGTAACGAGATAGCTCTAGCTTCCGACAGCAATAACTCTTTTGTTTGCGTACTTTCGTCTGTCAATTTAGTTCATTGGGATGAAATTGAAAAAACTGATGCCATAGAGACTTTAACTTATTTTCTTGATGCGGTTAACGAAGAATTTGTTAAAAAAACGAAAGGCATTCCTTTTATGAAGCACCCTCATAATTTTGCCAAAAACCACAGGGCATTAGGGTTAGGTGTTTTAGGTTGGCATTCTTTACTTCAATCAAAGAGTGTATCTTTTGAGTCGTTTGAAGCCAAAATGCTAAATATTTTACTATTTAGCA
>CAJQGZ010000126.1 GCA_905478065.1 uncultured bacterium
TTTCTTTGCTGATAACGGCAACAAATATGCTATCTGATGATAAATTAATAATTGAACCATAAAATTTTCCTGTCGAATCTTCACCGTCATAGATATTGGTAGACTCGAATACTAACTGGAAGGTCGGATTTAACGCCAACGTTCTAGATACAGCAAAAAATAATACGAATAAGAATTTATTCATTTTTTATATTTTATTTTTAATTAGATGAACCATATCCAACCATAATGGCACCACCCTGAATTTGTACCATATTACTACTGGAGCCCGTAACAACGCCATTATTACTGCTATCTGAACAGGATAGGAAGTACAAAGAGAAAAAAATGAAAGAGAGGTTTTTTAGATTTAACAAGTATTATAAATGCTATTAGTAATTAGTTCATAAAATTAAGTATTTTATTGCATAATCAAGGCATATATATGATATCTTCAAACCGACTAAGGTTCTATTTTCTATTTTTACCCTTTATTTTACTTTCATGTGGTGATGATGATAACGGTTCCAATTTTTCAGATTGGACCGCTATTGGTTCTGGGCTAGAATCGAATGTTTTAAAAAATGTACTCACGGAATTTCAAGGCTCAACAAATTGTCCATTTTGTCCGGCTGCTGATGCAAAACTTTTGAGTTATTTTGATTCTAACAGTGATGAATATGTTGGTTCTGACATTACAAGTAAATGGTTTCTAATTAACTACCATACATACTCACCTAGCCGTGGCGATCCGATGTATGAATTTCTTAGAGGAGAGACAGCTGAGGATGATTATTGTTATATCCGTTTTGAAGAAGGTAATTGGTATCAGGGAAGTGGTGTGCCGGCCACCTACACGAATGGAGTCCGTACATCCATATATCCTGAAATGGCATTACAGCCAATGGCAGAAGAAACGCCAATTCAAATCAGTTTATCAGGAACCAAAATTGACGGATCTAACTTAGACATCAGAGTATCAATAAAAAGTAGTACTGACATGGTTTCCTCTGATTCTCTTCATCTATTTATCTGTGCAACAATGGATAATGTAATTTATTCAGGGTATAATCAAGAGCCTCAGCATCAAGATGTTTTCCTTGGCTGGATTACAGCTGGTCAATCAGGTGAATTAATCTCCATTGGAAAAGAAGAAATAATAAAAGACTTTTCTTGGGAAATGCCTAGCGATTGGCCACAAAATAATTATGAAACTAGTTGGTCTAGCGTAGAGTGGGACGATTCAAATCTCGCTGTAGTAGCGTTCATTCAAAACAAATACACTAAAGAAATAATTCAAGTATCTGGAATAGACAATTAGCCAAATTACCGGTTAGTTGGTATGTCGAATCATTAAAAGCTTAGGATCTTAAAAGAAGCTGCAAGGTTACTTCAATAAGAGCATCTTCTTAGCTTCTCTATGCTTACCTAACTGCACGGTATAATGATATATACCTGCGGATACAGGTTCATTTCTATCATTAGTGGCATCCCATTGCGCTGTCTTAAATCCTGCGGTTTGTGAGCCATCTACAAGCGTTTTTACTAGTCTTCCCATCATATCATAAATAGTAATATTTACAACGCCATCTTTCGTTAAATCATATTGCAATGAAGTGATTGGATTGAATGGATTTGGATAATTTTGATAAAGTTTAAAGTCTGAGTTCAAAGGAGTTTTATCTTCAAGAATACCCAGGCTATTATCGTTGACAGAATTTGATAAATATCTATATAAATACAAGTGCCCAAACCCAACATACCATATATCTTTTCGATTGCTAATATATTCTAAGTGACTCCAAGTAAAGTCTTCATCCCATTGCAAAATATTAGGATGTGTCATGAGATGATATACGCCGCTAGAATCAATAACATTGTCAAAAACAGTATTAAGCTCATTTATATCTACTGACCCCCAATAGGATGAATTACCCACCTCAATAGAACCGCCCACAGGATTAAACTTATTTAAATCACTATCCCAATCCGAAAAATAATTATCGCCCCAATAAAACAATCTTGAAACAAGGTATTTAGCATTGCTGGTCATGCTATCAATAGCATCATTATACTCGCCATATGGAGCTACCCATGCATAAACATATTCGTTTGCGCCTGAACGATTATGATTCATGAGGTTTAAATTATTTAGTATATCCTCTTTGCTACCGACTACCTCACTTTGCACATCAATGTAAGGAATATAAGGATGCGTTCTAGAGTGAGAGACTACCTCAATTAAGCCATTATCAAGTTCAGATTGGATAGCATCCCATGTACTTTGACTTGTCGAGCTAGAAATAACCGCTACAGATAGCCATAAATTATAGTTACGAAAATTTTGGCACGTTTGAACAAAATTTTCATTATTCCAATCAGCCCAATCATCAGCCGTTACTGTCACTACTGCTTTTCTATTATCATAAAATTCGCATATTCTTAAAAAAGACCCAACTGTAGAACTGTTTTGATCTTTTGCTATTTTAATAAAAATTGAATCTGAAATGATTGAAAATCCAACTGATATATATGCTTTATTTTCATTATTGTCAAACCTTACAACCTCAATACCATTAAAAAAATCAGTTGAATTTTTTTCATTCATTACAATCCAGTTTTGATTTTTTTGATTTTTTCGATAAACGTTTAATTCCTCACCAGCATCTGATATGCTGAACTCATATGTCGCAGGATAAGATAAACCATAATCTAAATGCGCCAGGCTGTTAGCAGTAATGATCGTTTCGCTGCTTTGATTAACTACTGATATAATTTGACCAAAACTAAAACTAATCAATAAAGCGATAGAAAGATATTTTTTCATTCAGAATCAATTTCAAAATCTGTGTGTTCCACTACCCACTTATTTAGACTTGGGATTACCCAAAAAATATAAATTCCGAATGTTAATATTGTTAATAACCACCATTTTATCCACAGGCCTAGTAGAGAAAAACCTCCGCCAGTAAACCTTAATCTCTTTCCATCAATGAGAGTATGCTCTGACCTCCATTTATGGAACATACATAAAGCCCAAGGGTAAGCTAGGCCAAAAGTAATAAATGTGATAAACCAACCAAGGATAGCTGTTAAAATATACGTAGTTGCGCCGCCGTCAAATTTAAAGTGTTCTGATTTTGGCATTACTTTAACAATGGCATCTTACTGTTTTGTCTTAAACCTTTAATTTGTATCATATATAAATATAAACCTGTCTTTACATTAGTTCTAAATTAAACATCATGAAGACCGCAATATTTATCGATGTGCAAAATATTTATTATACTACGAGAGATACTTTTAAACGCTCATTTGATTACAAACGTTTTTGGACTCACATAGAATCTAAAGATGAAATAATTAAAGCTATTGCCTACGCTACAGATAGAGGAGACGAAAGACAACAAAAATTTCAATATGCTCTTCGATCAATCGGATTTAATGTAAAACTAAAGCCCTATATATCAAGAGCAGATGGGACTTCTAAGGGGGATTGGGATGTTGGTATAACCATCGATATTTTAGAATCAGCTGATCAAGTTGAAAAAATAGTTCTTCTCTCAGGAGATGGTGATTTTGATTTGCTTGTGCAAAAAGTAAAAGATAAATATGGATGTATTGTGGACATATACGGAGTAAAAGAATTAACAGCAAACTCGCTTATAGACGCTGCTTCAGAATTTCATTCTATATCTAATAAGTTTTTAGTTTAAATATTTACCCTAGCGTTTACTAGGTACTGTTAGTTTCCTTTCTAATCCTCGCTTAGTTAAGTTTCGTTTATGAATGACATAAATTATATTCAAAAAATCTGTCTAATGGCTGGC
>CAJQGZ010000127.1 GCA_905478065.1 uncultured bacterium
ATAAAACCCCATCTTTAAGCGCTGTTTTCATATCGTATCTATATTTACTATACCCTTTATCCTCTCCTGTCTTATTAATAAACTCACACTTAGCAACATTTAATACTCCTTTTACTTTATATAATCTGGTGTATAATTCACTTTTAGTTATAGGTTGATTTAATTGCATGTTATCTATTTTATATAAATCTTGAATAGCATTAATGCAATTTGTTAATACTCCATTACTATTCTCGTTTGATGCTACACTTATTTCAAAATCTATTCCAAAATTAACAATATATCCATCCTTAATATTAATAGCATCTGTCATCATTCTATTTTGGTCTAAATAAGTTTTTAAATTTTCTTTAGTTGCTTCGTTAGTTAAACTCATTTTTCGATTAATATCATAAGACAACACATATAAATTTAAAGCTAATGGGTTATTTATAGTTTCAGTAGATGTTGGAGTAATCTGTTGATCTTGAGTAATATATGCCTTATCTATAGACCCAAATCGAGGATCCATAGATACCGCTCTCAATAAATAATCTTCCTTAGTTACTGTTCTTTGTTGAGCAGCGAAGTTCATTATGGAGTTTTGTCTTACCTCCTCAATAGAATCACCCGAGGACCCTCCTGTGGCTGGTTTTGGATTATTAACAGCGACACTATTTACTACAAAATTAAGAAGTGAGGGAGCTAAGTTTTCTTTATTTCTGAATTTTTTACTACTAATTTCATTAATTTTATTAGAAGGGGTATTTGATGAAACTCCCCCTCCTGTTAAATAAGTAAATGTTAGAGTTGTATTTGTAGGTACTTCTCCATAAGTTCTTGTTAATAAGAAATTTGAGGGGTCAAAAGCATAATTTAAACGCGTTAATCCATTTAATAAACCAGAACCAACGTTATCAGGATTAGGAGTTATTATTTCATCTGCATTTGACGATATTCCTGAACCAAACATTAATTCTATATTACCTAACCCGTCTTTTACTCTTAAAGCGTATCTTTTTGGTACTTTTTTTAGTCTTAGTAAGCTAGGAGTTTTATTTGAGAAACCCGACAAAGTTTGATCAAATTTAGGTTTATTAGCTATTTCTTCATAAATAGTTTCTTGTCCTAAATATGGTACTTCGTACCAAGAATTACCATCACTATCAACACAACTAACCATTTCTATAAAAGAGGGATCATTAAATAATAATTTATTAAATTTCTCAGGCCCCCCTACATTAAAAGTTATTTCTTTAAGTTCTCCACTTTTTACTTTACCTTGTTTCTTTACGATATAATATTTAGGATTACCCACATTATCATATTCATACACCCTAACCTCTGAGGAATCATAACTAGAACTAAACCCAAAATTAACATCATTTATTAAGCTAAATTTCATTTTACCGTCTCCAAAAGTAGAATCTTTTTCTAAAGTTAAACCATAGTTAAAATCAGGATTATATTCAGAACCTGATGCAGGCAGTAGTTGATATAAATCTACGACTGCTGTTGAAGGGGTACTAATTTTTGGTCTATATCCTAATAAATAAGAAGCCTCGTATATATTTTCTGTTTCTTGAGCTGTGGTTAAAAAATGTTCTTTTAATTGAGTATCTAAATAAAAACTCAAAACATCCCCAACATAAGAGGCCATTTCTACAAATACTTGTCCTGGTTGTGCGTCTGAAAAATCACTGAAAGTATTAGGGAAATATACTTGAGCAAATTCTTCTAATTGGTTTTTAAAGGAAGTAAAATCCTTATTAAGATATTTAATATCCTTATCTTGTACTGGTCTGTCTAATTGATTATATAAATTTGCCATTATTGTAAAGTAATTTCAAGTTGTTGGGGTTTTTCTTCAAATATAAAACTATATGTAAATGTTATATTAAGAGAATTTTCATCCCTATTTAAATCTAGATCTATATTTTGCACAGTTATACCATATATATATTGATCTACTTGTTGTTGAATATTAGATTGAAGTGAACCCTCATCTATTTCGTTTTCAAATAAATACTTTTTTAATCCTACTCCAAAAAAGGGATTTTGTAATCTTTCCCCTGGGGAAGTTAAAAACAAATTAATTAAATTAGCTTTGACCTGATTCTTTGTCAAATAATTTACATCAAATAATTTATCACCCTCAAAGGGTAAGTCGAGTCCTATACCCTGTTTGGGGTTTAGGTCAATTGGAGTTATGGGGGTTAAAATTCTTGCCATTATGGTCTAAAATTTTTCTTTTCGTCCATTGCTTTCATTAAAGCAGAGTAATCTTTATTAAATACAGCTTCCAATCCATTATTAACAGGTATTTGTGCTGTAGTAGCATTATCTCCTACCGTATTATTATCAACATATCCAGCAACCATGCTAGGCTTCATTTGATCTAGAATAGAAACAGGTTCTTCGTGATCATTTATTGGTGTTGTACTATTTAAGACCTCATTTAGTATTTTATTTTTAAGATTAAATCCAGGTTGAATTTTTGTCGGTGTTGGAGTTGGAGATTCATTAATAGTTTGATTAATCTCTTGTTTAATAGAAGCCAACTTACTACTTAGTTCTGTATCCTTTACGATAGTTTTACCGTTTTTTCCATTTAAAACTTCATTGAGTTGTTCTTTGATAGGCGTAATATGTTTTTCAACGGCCATATCAAATTCTTCTCTTACTACTCTTCTTATTAGTTTTTCTAGTAACTGTGTTTGTTTCATGATTATAAATATTTAATTCTTAAATTCCTCTGTAGGGATTGTTTTTACTGTGTATCTTACTGTTTCTTCTGTTAGATTTGATTCATATTCCTGTATTTTAATAAGTCCTCCTGAACCATTATTACTTGAATTATTATATATATCTACTAGTTCATTTAATCCCAACCCTTCTGTTGATTCTGAGGGTTCTATTTGAGTTATTAAATTTTCCCTTAAACAATCATCCATCATATCATTTGAAACCCCCATTAATGACTTAACTCCATTATACGCTCCCTCTATATCCTCTAATTGTCTTTCGAATGTTTCTAATAAAGGAATTATAATCTTTATTAAAAGATTGATACCCTTAATAACTAATGAATATTTTTCTATTTTTTTCTTGGTTTTCTCCTTAGTACTACTCAATGTATCTATAGTATAACCATTAATATGAGGTATTGTTTGGGCAGCAAGGGCGGCATCAAATCCTGTAATAAGGGTTTTAGCAACATTTATTGCTGTGGATATTATGTCTAAAAATGTTGTGATAGTTTCTAGGGTTCCCCTTATCTTTGTTATTAAGTCTTTTAATTTTTCAATTTGTTTATTTAATTTTTCCAAAATCTTTTGACTATTTTCCATTCCATTTTGAAAAGAATTATAATTTAAAGAAGCACCCTCTGCTGTAGGAGAGTCACAAATCCTTTTTTTAATAACCTCTGGTGAGGGGATTTTATTGGTAATTCCCTTAAGTAAAGTATTAACCCCCTCGTGTTTAGTAAGAGGGGGGGTGGTTGGAGAATATTTTTTGGAAGAAGGAACTTTAAGATTCCCCCCTAACTTATCCATATTTTCGGGGAGTTTAATAATAACCCCATCCATAGCTTTCATAGCAAACCCTTGTATAGTATTTTCTAAACCCATATTAACTATCTTTTAACACATAAGCCATATTAGATCTAATAGCTCCTGCTTCTAATTTTGTTTTAATTGCTTTTAATTTAGCATCAACAGTAGGGAAAGCCCCAGCTGAAGCTGCAGTAGCTCCCCCCGGAACAAATGCTACGGGGGCTATTAATCCCTTATATAAGTTCATTAAGAGGGTTATAGAATCTATAATCTCCCCCAAAATCACCTCTGTATCGTTAGCCATAGTAACTGGTTGTCCATTATCTTTAGCTTTTAACCCTAAATTAATTTCCTTAGTATTAATAACTGTTATACTAGTTTTAGTATTATCCCCTCCATTTATGTGAAATCCCCCTTCAGTAGAAAAATTATATCCTTTTTTGGATGATGCTAATATAAAGTCATCTTTAGCATTTAATAAAATTCTTGGTGAATTAAGTATTATTTGATCTTCTTTATATAATCCGGGTAAATCTGGTTTTTCCATTATATTAAGTCTTTATATTTTAAGAAAAATTTAGAAGGAATTTGTTCATGATTATATGATTTAGCAGCTATTTTTTCAACAATATTACTATTCCCTTCCTCTTTAGCCACATCTAATAGTTTCTGTAATTCTACTCCTATATAAGCGTATTCTCCCCCCCAGTTATTTGGTCGAGCCATACACCTAATATTCTCCTTAATATCAACAGATAAAGTATTATATGTCTGTATGTTATTTTCGTTGGTTGAGGGATCTATTAATCCAATAAAATTCAAATCATCATCATATACTTCAGGCCATACTTGCTTCCCTCCATCAGAAAAACCACATAATGAATTGTATTGTAATGATATTCCTTCTAACTCACTTACACTAGTTGATATATAAGATTTAATAGAACTTAATTTCTTTGTATATGGGGCTATTATTAATATTTTCCTCTTTTTAGTGCTCTCTTGAATGTTTTTTAACATAAAGTCAGGGTGGGCTTCCCCTATTCCCCCCCAAATAACAGATGTTTCCTGTGTGAAAATATTACCCTCTGAGTCTTTCGGAATAGTAATTATTAAACTTCCTTTTCTAAGAACTTCAAAAGTTGATTGCCCTCCTCCACCTAAAACCGGTGTTTCTTTTTCCACGGGAGTGATTGGGGTTTCGTTTGTTTGGGTATATAATTTTTCGACTAGAGCTTCATCTGTTGTTTCATCTTGAGTAATGGGTGTAATAGGAGCCTCCCTTGAACTTTCGGGAATGTTATTGTACTGTGGTTTTTCTCCTTCTTTCTCAAGCTCCTCAGCCATTTCATTTAAATCCTTATTATATTGAGTTATATCATCATCACTTATATCAAAACTTTTAAAATTTAAGGATGAACATTTTATAGGGATTTGTTGTTTCTCAGTCATATAAATAGAACAACAATTTTTATTAATATCTTCTGTAGCTAGAGTTGTATTAGGGTCTATATCTCCTTGCCCATTAACTAATTTTACAAATGGGGATTTCCCCATATCAATTGAACCTAAATGGAAAGAAGCTCCTGATCTATTTTCGATCTTAGTAGATCCCTGTGATACATTTATTGCTTTTTTATTAGCTAGATTGGTTTCTTTTAACCCTGAACCTAAATCTATATCCCCCTCACTATTAATATCATAAAGTTCAGCTTGAGGATTGTAAGTATTTTTACTTATTCCTAGAGAGGGAAAATAAAAGTAAGGAATACCTCTATTCTCATTATCCGGATTATTTATTACAAGTATTATTTCTCCTATTGTGGGAAAATATTGAAAAAAATTAAAAAAGGGAGCAGCTACCTGCCCTACGGAAATATCATTTTTCTGTTTTTCTAAAACCGCAGTAATTCCGTCATTTTTACCAGGACTGTAGGGTACCCAACGAATATTACCATTTTCATATTTATCATTATCTGTTAGTTGGGTAACTTTACCATATGCAAATAGGGGTGGTAGTTGATTAGCTGTTGTAGTTTTCCCACTAGAAGTTGATTTGTTAGGTTTATTTTTATTATTAAATAGACTCATCCTCACCCTCCTTTTTTACATCTTCACCATTCATTTCCACCGCCATCTTGGTTAATTGTTCAATTTCCTCATCAGAAAGTAAATCACCACTATCATTTCCACCTGAATTCATAGCTCTTTGAATAATAGCAGCCATTTTAATGAGTTGTTCATCGTTTTTAACTCCTATTTCGAGATATTCTTTAATTAAAGGAACAACACTAATAGCATCACCCATACTCCCTATAAGAGGTTTAAGTTCTTCTATTAAAGATTTAATTTGGCTTTCTTTTTTCTTACTATTTTTGTAAATATCTTCAAGAATACTTGAGAAAGTCTTACCTTTAAATATTACTTTGTCAAAGTCAGACATATTTTTTGATTATAAATATACTAGAGATATCCTTGTTGGGAATATGATGCAAATTGGTCTGCGTATATTTTTTTCATTTTCTTAACTACCCGTGTTATGATTGGGGTTTCTTTTTCTTCTAGATTAGTAATTTCTCGTATGTAAACCCAAAGAGCCTTTTTATTGAACAACATACCTGGATTTTTTCTACTTTTAAATACTATAATAAATGCACTAGCTACTTTTTGTTCTTTAGGTTTAGTAAAAAGAGTAAATAAATTTTCATCAAGATAATCTACAAAATAAGAAAAGAAAGCAATAGTAACATCTCTATTATTTAATACTTCTCCTTCTTTTAAAAGATAATAATCTGTGTCCATTGCTTCTACATCTGCCTTTTTAATAAGTTTTTTGTAGTTTTTAGTATTGTAGTTAATTAAATATCTTTTACCTGCAATTGAAAAGTAAGAGAATGCTTTTCCCCTACCTACTTTAAATTTATCTAATTTTTCTAAAAAGAATATTATCATCTCGTGTTTTAAATCTTCTAGTGTTTCTACCTCAGTATAGTAGAATTTAAATGTATGAATTAAATTCTCAGACATTTTATAGAATGGGTAATAAAGATGTTTAGTAAATATAGCGTTTTTAGTTTCTTGACAATCACAATTTAAGTAATTTACTAATTCTGCTTCGGTTTCTTCTGTGAAGTAATAATTTTTCTTTTTCTTTTTTCTCCCTCTTTTTTTAGGGGCTGGTGGGTCCTTTGGTAGACTAGGAGAACTAGCGGCTGCTAGTTCTGTTTCCTGTGTAGTACTCATATTTTTATTTTAATTTAAATTGGTTAATATGTTCTTGTAACTTCTTTATTTCATCGAAGTAAAAACCTATTTCATCATCTGACTTGAATGATACTCTTTCGTCAATAACTTTTAAAGACTTGTCGATAGCATGAATGTCTTCATTCATGCTTTCAACAAAATCCTCAAATTTTTCTAATTTTTTAAGTAAATTCTTCAATAAGTAAATACTCAAAATCCCCCATACAAGTAATAATCCCAATACAACATATAATAATTCCATTATTCTTCTGATTTAAAAAAGCTATCTATTAAATTTATTGTTGAATCCTTAAAATTTGGATTTATTTTTTCAGCTGAATCCTTCATCGCTTTAGTAGTGCGAATAGCTTTGTCAGCTTTTGATGCATTTTTAGGTTTATATTGTTTTTTAGAAGCCTTAGGAACAGAATCAGTACTATTATTCCACATCTCGAATTCAACCTGAGCAGCCATTTGATCTGCTTGGTGTAATAAGATAGGTAAATGTGTTCTTAATCTAGTTTCCTTCATAGAAGACATTAAATAAAATTTATTTGCCTCATCATATAAACCATCGTGCAATTTAATTCCTAAGAATTCGTTAACAGTCGTCTTAACTCCTATTTGTTGTAAAATGAATAAAGATCTCTCTGGAACTTTCATAGCAGGTATCTCAGTATTACATTTGTAAACCATCCCTAACTTATCAATATGCCATTGAGAGTCGTTTGGTTCATAGAAGTGTTGGTTATCTCCTGGTAACCCCATCTTCCCTAAATCGTGAAATAGAGCCGCAAATACTAATTCCTCCTCGGTATATGTTGATGTGTCACCACCTACTTCTTCCCACACAGAATATAGTTTTAAAGCGTTGTTTACAACGCGAATAACATGATCAATATAACCACCTGGGAAAGCTGAGTGAAACCAGTCTTTAGAAGAAGCTGGCATCATCATAAAACGTTCCTCGTGTTCCATATGAAAATCTATAATGGGTTTACTTCTCTCTTCCCCGATTCTATTTTTAATAATGTTGAGATATGTACCCCAATTCTCTTGAATTTTCTCTGCTGATAACATATTATATAGTTCCTATTTGTGAGCCCATAGTGTCTCGGTTAGCTTTAATAATATCTTCTAATCCCATGTATAAGTCTCTTAACTCATTATCCATGAAATGTAAAGCTTTGTCATTTTCATTTCGTTTAACATAAGTGTAAATCCTAGCTAATCCAGCATCTAGTCTATCTAGACGATTTATTGCTTGAGTTCTAAATCGATTTTCATAATTTGCATCCATAAAATTTGTTTTTTTGTTTTATCGTAAATAATATTTCTTGGGAACCCAAGTTTTTTTAATAAGAACTACAAAAGGGCACACCTAATGGTATGCCCTTTAATTAATGTTGTATGAATTAACCTCTAATGTTGGCTAATTTTTGGAATCGTTTAACTGATTCGTTTAAAGTATTTTCTTCTTCGTCTTCTTTTTTATCTTTTTTATCTTTTTTCTTCTTCCCCTCTTCTACTTCTTCAGGATCTTCTTCTTCTTTATCCATTTCGTCTTCTTCTTCTTTGGTTTTTTCTTCACCGTCTTCTCCGCCTTCTTCTCCTTCGAAATGTGCTTTTAATTTCTCATAAAATCCCTGTAGAGAATCCATAAGTTCTTCGTGGTCGTCTCCTTCTCCACCTTCCATGTCTCCTGCTTCCATGTCTTCTGCTTCTTCTAAATAAGATGGGTGACCTTTTACAGCTGCTTCTAGCTCTTCTTTGATAAGGTTATTTAATTCTCTTCTGTTCATTTGAGTATGTATTAATATTTGCTAATAAATATATATAAATTTAGGAAAACATCGTTTATTTTAACTTTCTTCTTAATCTTCTGTTTTCATTAACACTAGACACGTTACTGTGGACGTAATGTCTGGCATGATCTGTATTTTTTAGGGGTTTACGGATATTATTATCTAAATAAGGTTCGTTTTTATATCTAAGATATTCATTTTCACCATACATACTTCCCACCATACCTGTGCTGTCTTCGTTCTTTAATTCTTTCGATCTTATAAACTCAATGACATCTTTTTCTCTTTTAAATTTACAATCAACACATGAAGGGTATTGAATTTTGTTAAAATATTCCTCACCCGTTCTATCGTCTATGATAGTATATATTCCATTATTAGTATCGTATGTTATTTCTAAATTAAGGGGTCTTATTTTTAAAGCATCTAATTGAATTGTGAAGTTAGGGTTTAGGTCTCTTATCTGCATTTTTATGGATGATAACTTATCAAATTCAGGACCACGCCTAGAGCTTGGTTCATTTTTATTTAGTATTTTAGAAATTTCCTCTTTGATGATTTGTTTAAGTTGTGATTTTTTCATATTATGCAAGGGTAAAATTTATATCTAATACCGCCTTTTCTTGCCCTTCGGATGCTGGAATAGCAATACTTAGTTTATTATCTCCAAATACTAGATTTTGAACACTTACACTTCCTACTTTAGGTGCTATTAATTCTAGAAGGGTAGATGGTGATTTTTCGTATCTCCTTAATGCATAATTGGATAGTCCCTCTACTCCTTTAGGTGGAAACATATTTAATATATTACCTGACAAATCACCTGTATTAATAGAAGTATTAAAACTTATTGGTTCTCCCCCAAATACAGTATAAGTTACTGTGTAAGTCCCTACTTCAGAAGTTACTATGTGGTCTATTGCTTTTTCGATCTTCTTTTCAGTAATTTGTGATAATCTCAGATTTACTTGTATTCCCAGTTCACCTTTTTTATTGGATTGTGTTGGACGGAATGTGTATGTTGTGACAATATCGAAAGTAGCAGTAGAAGTTGTTACTTCAAAGTAAACAGGAATATTAGGCATTATGGCATTAAGATTACCAGGGTCGGTAGTTCCAGTAAGTGAAACTGGAGAATAAGTGCCTTCAAATTCACTGAGTAAAAGAGGTACATCTTTGGCCTCTCCAAAGTAATAATAGTCGCTCGTTTTAAGTTCTAATTGTTGTAATCCTTCTTCCCCGGTCTTTTCATCTTTCCTAAGTTGAAAGTATTTAGCACCTTCGCCTCCACTTATTTCGTTTGCTTTTCCATCCAATGTTGGTGTGGTTTCGTTAGCTTTATCTTTTTCAATTTGTTTTAAAGCATCTTCAACTTCCGAAGATGTAGATACAGTATTAATATTTGAAAATGATCCTCTATTTTCAACAACAGATTTTGTTTCGTTTTTAATGGTAGTTTTTTGGGCTCTGTTAACGGCTTGAATTCTAGTTGTAAGATAATTGTTTGTGTATTGCTCTTGTTTAGCTAAAGTGGCTAATTCATTTTTTGTTTGGGTTAATTGGGTTGATAATGCTTCAGTATTATCAAATGTAGCACCTTTCCCCGGCCTACCAGTTACTGGGTCGGTAAATATAACTGCACTTAAAATATTCTCAATTGAAAAACCTGCCAGGTTTGATGCTCTTCCAAGCGCTTCATATGCTGATCGTTTTCTATTGGTCGCTGAAAACTCAGTGATTGTTTTTCCAGCCTTTATAGCAGCAGCAGCTGCTTGAGAACCATCTAGAGCAACACCTACTGTTTCTGCGATAGCTTCTATTTGAGTTGCTACTGCTTGAGCTGATATTCCTATCTTATTATTATTGACAATTGATTCTTCGATGTAGTCTTTTTGTAGTATTGTGTCTTTATCTTCAATCGGTAAACTAATACCAAAATAATCAAACGAGTCAACAAATGTTTTTGTTATTGCTTCATCAATTGTTAGATTGGCCGCCTTTGGGTCTTCCTCAGATCCCTTTTTAAGATAATGAGCAAAGGTAGTAATAGGTGATATTGTTTTATATTCGGCATACCCTATAAGTTCTCCTTCGTAAGGTAATCCTGTAATTGAATCTACGCCGCCAGTTACTGTAATTACTCCGGTAGCTTTACCTGGTAATTTAAAATTTCCACTAGCGTCTGTTACTGCTGTACCTACGTTTGATTTCACTACAGCTCCTGCAATTGGACCATCTATAGCTACCCCACCAGAGCCACCTGCAGCAGCTGCAGCACCATGCATTCGACTTAGTATATGTAAATCTTCCTGAAGTCTTGAGTTATTTTCTATTAAAAATTTTTTCTTTTGTACGTGTAAGGGCAAATGTTTAATATCTGCTCTTGTTGAAAATTGTCTCCATCCTATCTGTGCCATTTTATTTTATTTAAAGGGGCTTAACATATAGCCCTTAAGTTCGCTTGGTAATATTTTAAAATTCATTCCTGCTCCTGCAGCGTCTTCATCAAAGGGAGCGATGAAGGATGTTTTGATTTCTATGTATTTGGCTATTTCTTCCGAAACTCTTTGTTTACCTATTTGATCGATTAAATCTAATACTTCATTACTTTTAGGGAGAAATTGGTAGTAGAAATTACCTTCCCCTTCATAAAAGAAAACATTAAACTCTAAATTCTGTCCCTCTATAGGAAATTGAATTGGTTGTTTTTCTTCTTGTAAAAGTTGGTATTGAGCGTTGGCTCTTTTTATTTGCCAATTATGAATATCAAACGCCATATTATAGAGAGTTTGCTATTTCGATCATTTCTTCGAGTTTCCTCTTTACCTCTCTAAATTCTGTAACTTTAGGGTTAGATTCATATACTTTCATATATTCCATCATATTATCAGGATCACGATCTGTTTTCTTCTTAGTTTCCATATAAAGTTCCTTCATATCTGATTTGAGACCTTTAAGTTTTTGTTTAGTTTCTTTTAACTTTTCGCTAACAATGCTTTTAATTTCATTAATATATCCTTCAGTCTTAGCTATTACTTTATCTATACCTGCTGGTTCTTTCTTCTTCTTTTCCTTTTCCTCTTTAGCTTCAGTTATTACTTCTTTAATTAAGCTATGAAAGCTTTCTTTTAATTTAGACTTTTCCATTTTATCTTTTGGGGCTTCAGTTACTGTTTTTAAATATTTTTTGAATGTAGGGGGTTTTTTATCGTTAAATTGTCCTCCTGTTTTCATACCTTCATATTCTGATAGAACAGAGTAGTATGCTTGATAAGTTCCGAGGTTTTTTAATACTGCCTCTACTATTTTTATAGATGCTTTTTTGTCTTCTTCCTCTAAAGCACCAAAACAACTATATCCTTTTTTAATTGCTTCATATTCTAAGCCATTTTTAAGTTCGTAAGGGTTAACTCTGTCAGTTGCCATTACTAATTCTCTTGCTTTGTCTGGGACGAGGTTTGATAATCTAGCCATTTTTTATTGTTTGTAAGTTATTATATATCGATAAATATGGAAAAAAGAGACAAACTTGATTTAATTTTTATACTAATTTCTTTTCTTCCACCTCTTGTATCATTTGGAAGTGAATCTTTGCTATTCTATCTCTACCCTCTTCCGAAAGTAAATAATTATGGCAGTTACTATAGTTAGTCATAAAGAAATTTTCACTAAGAATTGAAGGCATTACTGTTTTTCTCAATACCCAAAAATTAGATTCTTTATCTGCATCACCATCACGAGTATCTTTTCTCATTTTTTCATCTGGAAATTCAGCTGCTGCTTTCTTTGCCAAAACTGAAGCCACTATGTCCGACTTTGTTTCACCTTCAGAAGTGTAAACTGACCACCCATTTGCTGATTCATCACTGAATCCGTTAGCATGAACAGAAACATAAATACACGACTTACCATCTTTATCTTTTTGTTCACGATAGATGTCATTTGCTTTGTCTGTTCTTCTAGATAATGAAATATCTTCTTGTGTGTCAACTAAATTAACACACTCAATTCCTGCATTGGTACACAATTTCATTAATCTATTAACAATAGCTCTATTAAATTCTCCTTCATATAAAATAGAACCATCATCCCATTTAGGTGACCTTTTACCTGATGTTTGATATACACCGTCTATAATACCTCCGTGACCATTGTCAAAAATCCATAAATAATTTGAATCGGTTGTAGTATTTGGTGGAGTTGGTTCTTCTTCCTTTACTTCATCTATTTTTAGAGCTTCCCAAGTTAAGGGACCTACTATACCATCGATGTCTAAGTCGTTATGGTCTTGAAATTTCCTAACTGAAATATCAGTTAAATTCCCAAATATACCATCAACCCCTATTTGTAGGGCTGTTTGGACTTGTTTTACCTCTTTTCCTGTGTCTCCTTTTCTAACTGTCTTCATATAAGTCCATTTGGTCGTAACCTTCGTTAAGGTTATCTAGTTTATTTTCAATTAATTCTTCAATTTGAACTAAAACTTCTTCAAGTTTTTTAGTGGCTGATTCTACATCTATATCACCATTTTTCATTTCGTCCTTGATAAATTCTAATTCATCGTATAGTTCTTGTTCTTCCATAAATATATAGTTTATTATTAAATATAGTCAAATTTTAAAAAAATACACTATTTCAGTTGTTTATTTATATCTCTTAGTATTTTAGAAAAATTATCTACGTTTAAAGTTTCACTTGTATTCCCATACATTCTTTTAAACGTTTTAAGACCCTTAGTTGCTTTTATTGTAGAACCACTTTCTACAAAATAACTTAGCACATCAATTCCTTCTCTTTTAAACTCATTGACTTTTTTTCTTGTAACTTCTTCAACTTTTTCCTTAACAGTATCTAACATAGCTGAAGGGAAACCATCTGATATGTTTACGAATACTATCTTTTCCTGACTTATTGGATTCATCCCCATATATTTCTTAATACTGTCGAAACATAACCCTTCTGGAGTTAAATCTTTAAAGTCAATATGACTTAATTTAGAAATATCTTTAATGTCATCTGTTAAGGAGTCAAATATAATTATTGTTACTGGTTTTCTAGTAATATTTATATCCTTCTTTTTAGTGTCAGTTTTTACTTTTCTAACACTTATAGAAACCCTAATATTAGGTATTAAACATGCTATAGTAGCCATACAAGCACTTAATTTTAATGTCTTAAAATCCTTATCGTACATACACATACTCCCACTTCCATCAATAGATAAATGTATATGTGTTTTTTTATGTTCTTTAATAAAGTCTTGTTTAAAAATTAAATCGTCGAATGTAGCTTTATAAAGATTTCGAGCATCTACTCTACCCTTATTTTGGTTATGGTAAGTTACCTTTTGGTCTAAGTTTCTAAACTGTAACTTAGATGCTAACTTCTTCCCCATGTTAATCCCTTCTTTTACTGATACTTTGTTTGAGGGAAGTTGAGTTGGGTGTAGAAAGTTGTGAAGAAAATTATCTTTTAATTTTTGATCTTTAGGTTTTATATTATCTACTAAGTTAGATTTTTCTAAATCTTTAATGTTTAGTTTACCTATTTGCTCAATTATTGATTTTTCCTTAGGAGATAATGGTTTCTTCTTAACATCTCCATTTACAAAATCGTCTTGGTCTTTCAAAACAGGAATATGTTCGTAAATATCTCCCTCAACCCTGTCATTTATAAAATCCCAAACTTCTAAAGCCAATTCGTAAGCATCTTGAGTTGATTTGAGTCTGTCTATATTTTTTAAATCGATTATATTATATAATTTATCTAATTCTGGTAGTGCTTTTATGTCTCTATGTTTAGAAATCATATTAATTAAGTGGAAAATCCAACAATGGATGTTTTTAGAATCCCTATTTTTAGAATGTTCGATTTGGGTTTTTACTTTTAAATTATTGAAATATTTATCGTATAATTTAGCGTAATAACCGCGATAACCTGCGATACTACTTAGTATATGATGATCTATGCGTCTATCTTCTATCCAATTTAATATCGAATGGAAGTTTCTATTGTTATTTTTTTCTTTAAGGCTGAAATCAGTAAGTAGGATGTGAGATGCCTCATGTAGTGTTAAACCTACAATACTATCAATATTTTCCTTATTTATTTGGGAAGAAATTATAATTGTATCTTTTGTTGATTTACCTCCTCCTTCATTTAAGGTAGAAAATCCTACTTTAATATCATCCCTCTCTGTTATTATTTTAACAAAATTGGAAATGCTGTTTTGAATAGAAGCGTAGTCAAAAAGGGACAGGTCTTCGACCTGCCCAATATCTCTGAACCAATAAGCTGAATGTATTTTATTCATGTTAAAAGTGTTTTTCTTTCTTTGCTAGTGAGATGTGTTTAGGGTCTGCTTTTATTTCTTTTAGAAATTTTACAAAATCATCTTTAGGAACCATATCTTGTTTTTCTATTAAAAAATCATCTTCAGGTATTCCGTTTTTATCATCAAATATTAGATAAAAATACCCATAATCATCACAACCATATACGGCTTCCTTTTGTTCTTTTAATTCTTTTACGTGTCTACTCATAACATTATTTTTATAATTTATATTTAGTTTTCCATTTTTTAACGAAACTTCTACCCACACCACATTCCAATATAATAGCATTTGATGGTACTCCTACTAATTTAGGAGCAGATAAGATGTAATCAATATTTTCATTATTGAATACTTTCATTTTGGTTTTTGCATTTGAACGATTTGATGTTTTAAATACTAGGACTACAGGTAATTTACCGTATGATTTACCCTTTTCAGGTTTGAATTTGTTTTGTTTATACCCCCTAGGATATGTAGTTTTCATTGCATATGGAGAGGTTCCATTGTTTTTCTTTCGATCAAAATAGCAAGTAGTTATATATCCTAATTCGGGTTTACTTGGATATTCACTAACAACCATTTCCCATTTTTCTTTAATTGGTGCTGGTTTTTCTGAGGGTCTACCCCTACGTTCTTCTGCCATAACTTTTTATTTGGTATAATATACGAACAATATTTACGCTCTCCAAATTTACTTTAAATTACTCTTTTAAATATTGCTTGTTCTTTTAATTTAGCTTCAATAACAATATCGGGGTTAAGTCCATAAGTGTTAATTTTTTCATAAATTAAATCGGAGTGTGCTTGTGGTCGTATTGACTCATCAAGTTTTTCCTTTTGTCTACTTTCTGAATAATGACAGCACTGAGTAACGTTTGTAGGCCATGTAGTAAAGGCTAATTTTAGTGCTTCTTCCTCTGTAAGGCCCCCTGTATTGAATTTATGGTGGAAGTAGTCGAATGTGATTGGGGTACCAATTTCTTTATAAACTCCCTCATATAAATCCTTAACTGAATATTCGTTTGGGCTGTCATCGTTTTCAATTACTAAACGTTTTTTGGTATCATCGTTTAGTAAGTGGAAGTTTTTACAAAAACGCTTTAATGTTTCCTCTTTGTTACCATAAGCACCTCCTACATGAATATTTATTTTATTATAATGTGATGGCTCATAACCCATCATATTAAATTGTTGACTGTGGAAATTCAACTCTCGAATTGTTTTTTCAACTACCTTTTGAGTAGGTGAAGCTAGACAATTATAGGGGCCGGGGTGCATTGTAAGACGTTGACCACCATCTTTGGCAATTTGTCCTATTTCAAACATTAATTCACAAATCTCTATACCATCCTCTAATTCTTCTACTATATATTCATCTGACCACGGGAATATATTTGATGATAATCTAAATAACTTAACCCCCATTTCGTTATTCCATTTAACAATGGTTTTTAAATCTTTTACATTAGCTAAAGCCAACTCTGAAACATAACTAATTCCCCTGTCTTTAAATGTTTTTAAACGCATTGTGCGATTAGTCATAATTTTATTTGCGCTGAGCGCTGTGTTTATACACGCATAACCTAATTTCATAATAACCTTTTTTAATTTTGTTAGTTGTTAATTAATACTGTCCTATATCTCCTACTTCCCATTTTCTAAAATTTTAATATGGTTTATAGCCACAATCATGTTTTTATACTTTATTTTATATCCTCCAGCAAACA
>CAJQGZ010000128.1 GCA_905478065.1 uncultured bacterium
TTTAAGGATCTTTAATGTATTGACTTCATCTGTACCCATCATTTTACTAAAGCCTACTACGTCTGAAGCAAAAATTGTAGCTAATTTTCTATCCATGTAATACCATTCCTATACATTGATTATTTGTCAAAAGTTTTAATGCGTGTTTTTATTATTTTTATTATGCCAGTGCCCATGCTCAACAGACCATATTTTACCATTAGGGGCATCACCTTTAGGTCTTTTTAAATTTCCTGTCTTTTCCGAAAAAGGTTTTGGTGATAAACCAGATGAAGCATTAGAAGAATTAAATTTTGTACTACCAAAGAAAAAAATCGTAACTATACCTAACGAAATAACAGCAAGGTATACCAATTGAGCAGATTGGCTATTTTTTTTCAATTGGTGACACTGTTTATACTTTTTCCCACTTCCACAGTTACATACTTCGTTACGACCAATTTTCATAATATCATATTCCTTTCAAAGTTTAATCCTAAACTGATTTACTAACAATATTAAAAGACAATAGCTCATTGAAATAATAATTAGCGACATAATAAGTCTCAAATATTGCATGATTTATTTAATGAAATTTTGATTTAGTTCTCATATCATTCATAGTAGCATAAAACTTTATTATAATCCATTAATACTAGCCTCATGTAGCATCTATAATCATATTTATTTTATTAAATTATTTGACGTTACACTGTAACTAGAATGAAGATTCTTTTTAATATCATTAATATTACTCCAAACTGGTTTCATTTTTTTCTCTGAAAATAATTTTGATTGATTATTAAAAAATTTTGAATTTTTATCATTTGTACTAGATCCGAATTGATGAATAGACTTTGCGCTTACTTTCCCTTCAGGGCTCCATTCAACTATTTGAACATAACAGTCACCAACTTTTGCAACCATCCTGCCATCTTCCCAAGTTGAATATATAGCTCTCATATTTCCAGGACCACCATCGAGCGGATAGCTAACATCACCTCTTATTAGACGCTGTACTTGTCCAAGGGGAACATCAAACCTTCCAAAACTACTTTTTAATTTAGAAATAGATTCTTTTAAATTTTTAGTAATTTGAGTAAGATCATGCTCGTAGTTAGAAATATCAAACTCAAGGGGGAATGTAAGAATCGCTAATGCAGCAGCTCTATTATCAAAGTCTGTTCTTAAATTCCAATTTTTTAGCAAGTCCACAGCTGCTAATAATTCTAAATCTTCAGTTTTAAAGTCTTCAATAAAACTATCAATAGCAAATGCCATTACTGAATTTTTTGCATACTGATTATCAAACTTATAATTATAAAATTCACTTCTACTAATTTTACTATCTCCTCCGTAAAGTTTTATAGCTCTTAGCGATCTATTTGTTTGATGAGTCTCAATACCAGCATCCTTTGTGATGCCCTTTGATGTTATCTCATCAAGAAAGCCCGTAGCTAAAAATGGGTTGGCATTACAATTTTGGAAATACCCAGAAGGTGGATTTGTAGTTTGAGGAAGATTTTGAAATTTTATATACTCATTCCAGTTAGTTTTAGATGTGTTACCCTTAAGAATTTGATTCCAATTATAACCCTTACTCCTTTTTGGTATTAGTGCATTATATACATAAAAGATATTTCCTTCTTTATCAGCATACCCAGTATTGTACATTGGTAGTGCCTGCATTTCCATAGCGTTTTTAAATTCTTTCATGTTCTTTGATTTATTCATTCTATAAAACTGCTCTACAGTCCTCATTTCATTTATTCCTGCATATTTTATTGCGTACGTACCATGTGATTGTTTCAATACAGGTCCATGAATAGATTTATATACTTTCTTTTTAACTGTCCACTTAAAAGGCCCGAGAATCTTTATTTTTAATTTTATTTCTCTAGAATCTAAATTTTTCCATTCTCCATCATAAAAATATTGATTTTCATTTAATGGATTTATTTCCAATTCGTAAATATCAATTAAATCAGGGTTATTGGAGGTAAAAGACCAACCAATATTTTCATTATGACCATGATTTACCAAAGGCGAACCTGGAAATAGTCCACCAGTCATATTTAGACCATCTTCGCTATGTATTTGCGCTTCATACCATGCTGTCGGACCGCTCCATGGTTGATGTGTATTTAATAAAAGTCTAGTATATCCATCCTCGGATTTAATAGGTGCAACTGCGATAACATTACTACCAATTAAATCAATATTCAGAGGATCAAAATCATCATTTTTAGAATTAATATTTGAAGAAAAGCTTGGTTTACTACTTTTAAATAATTTACCTAAAACTTTTTCTATACCGTATAAATAAGGAATTTGATACATCCATCCAGCAATGATGTCCTTCCCCGTTAGCGGAAATAATTCTTTTTCTACCTCTTGTTGATGTTCAAATGCATATTTATTAATGCCCTGAGCATATGCTTCACAAATAAGCTTAATATGTTCAGGAATTTCATCATCATAACGGTTATTTATATCTTCCCAAACACCAATAAGTTCAACATAATAGTCAACAGGTGAAAATTTAACTCCATACTTGGCGCCAAGCATACCTCTAGCACCCAATAGAAGATCTTGAATAGTTTTAAAATCATCCTCTGCATGTGCGAATGCAAGTCCGAAGACAGCATCCGCATCTGTTTTTCCAAAAATATGAGGTACGCCCATAATATCTCTATATATATCTGCTGAAAAAGTTCTAGTTGAGTTATCTACTTTACTTGTCATAAAAGGAGCCATAGAGCTACATGAATAAACACTAAACAGAATAAAAACCAATATTATATGAATTCGATTTATTATTTGTATCAAAGCGTAAACACTCCTAACTATTTAAATTTGATTTCATTCTATTTTTTAAAAACAAGACTATGCTATTTACTTGATTTTTATTTGATGCGGTAAAAGTTGTTAAATATTTATTATTTATATTAATTCTATAACCTAAAATGCTATTACCTCTTAGATTTACGTTGTAAATAGAATCGTATGGAATAATTACTAGTTTTTTATTTAAGGTTTTTAATACCCTTATATCTTTTTCAGTAAAAAGAGTGCCAGTTTTCTTTAACCACCTGTTAAAATAAAATAAAATTACGTCAGAGAGTTCTAATTGATAGTTTTTACTTAAACTATCCATAAACCAAAATGGATTGAAAAAATACCTGTCATTGTGCTCAAGATTATCTTTTAGCAAGCGGGTATCACGCTCAAGCTTAATTTGATGCCTATAAAATAGACTTAAACTATCTTTATCTGGGAATTTTTGACCATTAAATGGACTAATCAATAAATTAGAAATTGAATTAAAAAATTTAATATTATCATAAACAATTAGATTTATATCTGATATGTCAAAGATATATCGGATTTCATTATTATTTTTTGGTCTTAAACCAATTACCAAAGTATCTTCGGTTAATATTTCCATTAAAAGTAATTCGGGATTAGGACAATATGAACTTTTACCATCTTTTGACATAGGCCAATTGCCCTCATAGAAACCGTACTTATTTAAGTTGTAATAAATATTTGCATTAGAAGTATTAGCAAATTCACCCCAATTGATAATAAGACTAAGGTCATTACCATTTATATAAATTGTTATTTCACCTCTGACTCGAGATGAGAAGACTCTCTCTTCGTTAGAACTATTTTTTTTTAATGTTAATATCTTATCATCAATGACATTCTTTTTCCAACTAAAGTTCATAGAAAACAAAAATTCTACAAATACAAGAAGTGCTATAAAAAAAATATTATTCAAGATATGATAAAAAAAATCCCCGCATAGCAGGGATTTGATTAGAAAAAATTAAATATCTATTGCAACGACAAATAGAAGCTAACGCAAGAAGAATCGGTATTAAACCAAGAGCCTTCAAGATTCACATTCCCACTTACATTATCGATAGAATACGTAAATGTTCTTTCGATAGTTGATTTGAAGCTACCATATTCTAGGTTATTGCAAGCATCAACATCAGTAATGTACGAAGGATTATCAAAAGAGTTGACGCATACAGAATCCATTTTTACAGTAACGGTTGAGTTAGCCTCATTAGAAGTCCAAGTGCCAGTTATAGCCGCACTTTGGCTGCATTCAGTTGTCTCAATATTATACTGATTATGTTCGTAATAGTTATTGCAGAACTCTATTGGTGTATAATCATAATATTCGTAATAAGAGTCACTACAACCTTCGCTATTACTCCATGTGCCATAATAGTCCTCACACTCATATTTTAGGTTTACGCTTTGATCAAAAAACAATTGCAAGCTCCCATCTGATAATAACCAAAGATTATAGTTATCTATGTATGAATCAGTAAGGACATTTGAAGTGCTATCTTCTGTTTTTACGCAACTAGAAAAAGAACTAATAGAATCAGCGTACCAATCACCAATAATTGGGTTTTCAGTCTGAGAATCTCCATCAGCATCCCAGAGATCATCAATTTGCTCTTCGCAGCTAGAAAAGAATACCGCCATGAACACCGCCATAGACGATAATAATAAAGAGCGAATTTTAAATAATTTGGATATTATTTCCATAATATTCTCCTAAAAAGTAAATATTTATAATAATTATACAGATTGTACTATAAATATACCTAAAAAAAATTAATATTAGATATATAAACAAAAAATTAATACTACAATAAGTGTGCGTTCATTTCTCGAATGAATTTCTTTTTATCATCATTATCGTTATCAAAAGTTGCGCCTATTATATTTTGGCCGTTTTTTCCTTTAATTAACAAAGCTCCGCTTGATATTTTCATTTCTTTCAATATTAACACTCGTTCCTTAGAAAGTCTATCAAAGTCAAAATAGTTTTTACTATAATAATTAGATAACATCATAATATCTAATATTAGACTTATGGAGCTTTCTTTATCTAATTCAAAACTTTTCATCCATTTGTAGTATAAAAACAAGAAAACTTCATAATTAAAATATAATTCACTAGAATCCTTACGCGTTTTCCAGTATTTCCGATGATCATTATAGAAAACCATTCTATTTGATAACTCTAACTTATTTAAATCGTTTTCTTTCAAAAAAGAATTACTACTCAACGCGGTTTTTCTAACACGCGTCTCTAATTCATAAAACTTAGTTATTTGATTTATTTGTGCTTTAGATTTTCTTATAGCATCTTCTGGGGTTATCGTAAAGCACTTAACAAGGTTTAGCTGAATCATCCCGAAAAATATCCAATCATTTTTAGTTATAATTTTTTTGTCAATAAAAGATTGAAGTTCGGGGAAATACAATCTGAGTTTTAATCTTATTTCCCTAATAATTTCTCTTTCTACTATTCTTGATGTTTTCATGTTACAACTCTAAGTCAATAGTTTCTAAAGAATCTGGCTCAGATATAACTCTATTGTAATTTTCATAAAAAGACAAATCTACATTTGTTAAAATAAAAATTATTAAAACGAAAATGATGACGATGAATAAAATATATGTATAGTTACTGTTTTTTTTCATATAGTCTAATTATTTACGTTTTGATAATCATATTTTAAAAAAAAACTTTCGTAGTAACTTAAAAAGGAATTTTAAAGTTGATGTTACTATTTCTTGTTTTATATAAGGATTTGAGTAAAAAAACTTTCCTCGCTTGAATATCATACTGAGTTCTTTTCGATTTAAACTTATAAACCTATATATATACCAAAACACATAGGCGACTATTACGAAAATGATTATTCTTAAATACATAGTCTGACACTAAAAGCATTATAAAATATTTCAAGTATAATCATTTTAGATATATCATTTTGTTTGATAAGAGTGTTTTATCTACGATTAATTGATAAAAATAAACGCCCGAGCTTATTTCTTGGTCAAATTGATTTTTGGCGTTCCAATTCATTTCATAATAACCACTATGTTTAAAATCACTAATTATATTTTTAATCAAATTTCCTCTTAAATCATATATGGATAAGTCTACATTTGAATCGCGATGTAATAGAAAAACAAAATTTGTATACCCGTTAAATGGATTAGGATAATTATTCATTTCAAGTTTATAACTTTCAGGTAAATTAATATCAATACCCAGGTAATTGGTTTTTAAAGAATTAATTAATCTTTGTTTACCATCTATAATATCATAACTAAGAGCCCATATCATTAAGCCGCCAATTTGATTATCTTTCACATAATCACTTTTTCGCGCAATAGAAGTAGAATCTTCTATGGTAATGATTTGGTCTTGTGTCGAATTTCGTAAATATGGTGATTGAGCTGTATTATCCCAATTATAATCCCAGCCGTTATTAATATAATGCTCATATTGATTATACAGTAGTGATGATACTTCACCTTGAAAAGACTGATTTATGTCTAAAGCATTGTATTGTTTGCCATAGAAAGCCAAACCGATATTAATCTTACTTCGAGGAATACCTCGGGTATTTGAAAGGTAATTAAAACCAGTGCTTACTGCTCCATCGGGATCGTTCACGGGAGAAGGATATAATGGTGCATTGTGACCTGCGTGATCGGTCCAAGACCCATGGAAATCATATGTCATTGCATTAAAATAACTAACATTTTGGATCAATGAATTAAAATCATAATGCTGCCCAGACCAATTGGAAACAGGTACAGCCATAGATATTAACCACTCAGGATATAGTTCATTAAATGCTTGTCTTAATTCAGCGATAAAATGACTTAAATTATTTTTTTGAGTGACACCGGTTGGATGCTCCCAATCAATGTCAATTCCATCATAATTGTTATTTTCGCAAATACTAATGATATTATCAATAAAAATAGAACGCGCTTCTTCGGATTCGACTGATGGTGCAAATCCCCATGAATTTCCCCAACCGCCTAAACTCAGTAAAATTTTTGCACCATGGTCATGTACAACGCTAGTAATTGATTGAGAAATCATATCATCATAGTGTAAAATATTACCCTCTTCATCAGGCCATGCGAAAGCATGATTTACATGTGTAATTACACTATAGTCTATTTCTGAAGGATGAAGATTTCCTTGAACCCATTGTGGATAATAACCAACAACCCGTTGTGAAAAAGAAATATCAAAAACACAGGTACATAATATTATAGTAGCTAGTAATAATTTCATTCTTAATTGAAGATTAGCGAATTTAATATTAGATAGCTAATCTAGTTATCAAAAAAAGTAATAAATAATTAAGGAATATCTTTAAAAAGCTAAAACTACTTTAGTAGTATCATTTTTTTTGAACTATTAAACTCTTTTGTTTGTAGGGATAAAATATATACACCTGCGGGTAAAATTGAACCTAAATTATTTTCTCCGCGCCACATAATTTCTTTATATCCTGGTGATTGAACAGAATTAACTAAAGACTTTACATTTTCACCTTTAAGGTTATATATATTTGCATTTACAATTGTTCTTATTGGTAATTCATACTGAATCTTTGTTATAGGGTTAAATGGGTTTGGATAATTCTGCTTTAACAAGAATAAATGTGGAACAGGATCGATTTCGGTATCTAGCTCTCCATTAAAACAGCTTCCAACTTCATATGTATGTGGTTCCGCGGATGTGTTCCTCTCTAAACCATTATACGAATATGTGTAATAAAACTGTATCATCTCACCTTCATTTGCATTTATTTGAAATGGAATATTAGGGCTTACATTGTATCCTGGCGGTGTTCCCCCTGTGCTATAATAAAGAATACAAGTTGGGTTTCCCACATGCCCTTGACTTGGTATAAAAGTAAGCGTTGGGTTATTTATATCGTC
>CAJQGZ010000129.1 GCA_905478065.1 uncultured bacterium
ATAACATCGACAGACATGCTTGTTTCAGAAAGAGGCCTTGCCTATCCTTTTATTGTTCCTTCATTTCCAGTTATTACATCTGATGATCGGTTAGATTATGGCTCAAAATTAAATTAAAGAATTCTAATGAAATTTATTTTAATAGTCTCCATTTTTTTAAATATTGCTTATTGCAGGCAATACAGGGGTGCAGAATTGCGAACGACAGAATCTTTTCTTTATGGTAGGTTTGATGCTTGTTTTAAGCCAGCTCAGGGCGATGGTTTAGTTTCATCTTTTTTCACTTACAATGATGACAACCCTAATACACCTTGGGCGGAGATAGACGTAGAGGTTTTAGGTGTTTATAATAATGTTGTTGATTTTAATACAATAACAAGGGGTCAAGATTCACATATTAGACAGCACTATGTGGATTTTAACCCACACCTGAATTTTCATACTTATAGCTTTGAATGGACACCCGATTATGTAGCTTGGTTTATTGATAATGATGAGGTCTATAGGCAAACAGGGTCTCATGTAGACTCTCTTTATGTATCACAAAAAATTATGATGAATATTTGGAATCCAGTATATACGGATTGGGTTGGCTCTTGGGACTCTGAAATCTTACCAAGATTTTCCTATTATGATTATGTTAGTTATTCAGCATATACGCCCGGGACAGGGGATAATGGTACCGAATCTAATTTCACATTTTCTTGGAAAGATGATTTTGACACTTTTGATGATAATAGGTGGGAAAAAAGTGATGATCATACCTGGGGAGGGAATCAATCCCTTTTTATTGATGAGAATATTTATTTTGAAAATGGTAATCTAATTTTATGTCTTACAGATGAAGATAATATTGGGTATGTAGATAATTACCCACCCAAAGTTCTTTGGGCCAGACAAAATGAAGATATTTTAACTATTCGGTATAGTGAAGAAATAGATGAGTCCAGCGGTGTTGAATTAAGCAATTATAGTTTATCAGGGGTTACATTTACAAATGCATTAATGCATAATGATCAAAGAACTGTTGATCTAACAATGGATCAATTCATCTTAAGCTCTACTGCTATGGGGATATTTAATGCTCAGGATGATAGTGATAATCTTGCCAGTACAAATATAGTTTGGATTGATATTCCTCAACCTTTGGGGGATACTATAAAGATTAATACTGGAGGTGGCCCTGCTGCTGATTTTTTACAAGATCAGATTTGGGGCCCGGATAAAGAATATGGGCATGTTGCAGGTAATTTTCAATTCGCTAGTGATGATGTAGACATTCAAAATACTGAGAATGATGATATTTATAGATCATCATTAAACAGGGTAGCTCTCTATAAAATTAGAGTTAAACCCGGGGTCTATTCATTGGGACTATCCTTTTCCGAAAATCACTATGACAATGCGGGAGAAAGAGTTTTTGATATTTTTGTTGAAGGCAATCTCAAGGTAGATGGGCTTGATGTTCTTGATCATGTCCCAGCTTTTTCTTTATATAATATTAGTCTTGATAATATTGAAGTTCTAGACGGGGTCTTAGATATTCATCTATCTGCAGATATATATGGTGTGGGATATGCTGCTGCCGGAACATTTATTAATAGTATTGAGGTCATGCTTGAAAGTTCACTTTCAAATGACACAAATGTGTTGAATAAATTTTCATTGCAAAAACCATATCCAAATCCATTTAATAATCAAATTTCGATTCCCATAATTAGCAATATTAAAAGCAAAGCACTTATAGAAATATTCGATGTAAATGGTAGAAAAGTTGAAACCATATATAATGGGATAATTTTACAAGGGAAGACTGAATTTAAATGGGATGCAAAATTTTACTCGTCTGGGACTTATTTGATATACTTACTTATAAATGGAGAGAAATCGTATGAAAAAATCATGCTTATTAAATAACAAATTAATAAAAACAATAACTTCTATTTTTTTATTTCAGATTATGTCATGTAGTTCTATTGATGGTGAAGTAAGCAAGTTAGTTTCATCTATGACTCTTGAAGAAAAAATTGGTCAAATGACGCAGGTTGATTATCGTTACTTAGCAGATAAGGCTGACATTGGAAAATATTTTTTGGGATCAATTTTAAGTGGTGGTGGCTCTACGCCCCCCACAAACCAGCCATCATCTTGGGTTGATTTATATAACAGTTTCCAGGGAGAGGCTCTTAAAACCAGGCTTAAGATTCCATTAATATATGGTATTGATGCAGTTCATGGTCATAATAATGTTCTAGGTGCAACTATGTTCCCTCATAATATTGGTCTTGGTTGCGCTAATGATAAAGCATTAGTACAAGAAATCGCCGCTGCGACTGCTGCTGAGGTAAAAGCAACTGGTCTAGATTGGACGTTTGCGCCTTGTGTTGCGGTAGCCCAGGATGAAAGGTGGGGAAGAACCTATGAAAGTTTTTCTGAGGATTCTGAAATAGTAACTGAACTGGGAGTTGCCTCCACAATAGGATATCAAGGTAGAACGTTAAATAAGAATTCAGTACTTGCTTGTGCAAAACATTTTGTAGGAGATGGTAACACTGTCTTTGGAACTGGGACGAACTGGTATAAAATTGATCGTGGAGATGTTGTTTTAGATGAAGAAGAATTAAGGAGTAAATATATTAAACCATTTAAAGAGTCTATAAAAATGGGCGTAGGTAGTATTATGGTTTCATACAATAGCTGGAAAGGGAAAAAACTCCATGGCCATAAATACCTAATTAATGATGTTCTTAAAAAAGAATTAAAATTTGATGGTATAGTTGTTTCTGATTGGGCTGGGATCAATGAGTTAGATAAAGATTATAAAACATGTATCATTCAATCTATTAATGCTGGGATAGATATGAATATGGTCCCCGGTAGCCTGAACCCTGATGATAATTCGTACGATGATTTTATAAGGTTAGCAATAGAGTCCGTTAAAGAAGGTTCTATTCCAATGGAAAGGATTGATGATGCTGTATCAAGAATATTAAAAATAAAAAAGAAACTAGGACTTTTTGATAAGCCAATTAAAGCTCCAAAAAATACGGATGTAGTTGGTTCAAAAAAGCATAGAGATTTAGCTAGAAAGAGTGTTCGGAAATCTTTAGTGCTATTAAAGAATAAAGGAGACATTCTTCCTTTAAATAAAGACAGTGGTAAAATCACATTGGTTGGTGAACACGCAGATAATATTGGATATCAATCTGGGGGCTGGACAATTCATTGGCAGGGCGGTTCCGGAGACATTACACCTGGAACAACGATTTTAGATGCGTTTAAATCTGCTGTTGCTGACTCAAACAGTATTCATTATTCTAAATATGGTGAGAATTTATTGAATCCAGATGTGGTTGTGGTCGCTGTTGGAGAAAAGCCATACTCAGAAGGGGTCGGTGATAGAGAGTCCCTTCACCTTTCAGATGAAGATATCAAACTATTAAAAAAGTAAAAAATTCTAATTTACCTTATGTGGTTGTATTGATATCTGGACGACCAATGATTATTAATGAAGCCTTGGCTGAAA
>CAJQGZ010000130.1 GCA_905478065.1 uncultured bacterium
TCTTCAATTCTAACGCCACCCCAACCAGCAATGTATATACCCGGCTCAATTGTCATGACATTATTCTCTTTAAGTACCTCTTTACTTGTCGGAGAAAAGCGCGGAGAAGTATGTATTTCCAGTCCTAAGCCGTGACCAGTTCCATGTGTATAATATTCTCCATAACCCATTTCATGTATGTAATCTCTGGTTGCTGCATCAACCTCTTGGCAAGGAACGCCTGCTTTTGCAATTTCACACCCCCTCTTTTGCGCTTCTTTTACAATAGCATAAACTTCACGGTGCTTATCTGTCGCCTCTCCAACTACAGGAGTGCGAGTCATATCTGCGTGATATCCCGCATATTTTGCAGCCGCATCGATTACAATGAAGTCACCTTTTTTGAATTCCCTGTCTGTTGGGATTGCATGCGGCAATGCACCATTTGGGCCGGTGGCTACAATAGGAGAATAAGCTTCACCATCACCGTACTCTCTATATTTTGACACTAAAGTATTTGCGACCTGTTTTTCAGTAAAACCTGGACGAAGCATTGGAAGAATTTCTTCATATACTTTGTCAGTAATTTCAACCGCTACCCTAAAAGCATCTATTTCAGTCTTGTCTTTCACAGAAGCAAGCTCTTCAACAATCATTTGGGTACTAACCCAGTCAACTCCATTAAATATTTTTTTCATAGAATCATAAAGTGTAAAGTTCACATGATCTGCTTCAAAAGCAATTTTCAAATTTGAATCTAATAAATTATTTTTTTTGATAATTGAAAAATGAGAGTCCATATCAATATAACGGTCAAAACCTTTCACCTGCTCTTTTGATTGCTCTATGTATCTGCCATCTGTAATAAAATATTGCCCTTTATCTGTCACTAAACAGGTTCCCGCCGATCCAGTAAATCCACATATATATCTAATATTTGTAAGATTAGTTATTAATAATCCATCTAAGCTGTGTTCTGATAGAACGCTTCTTAATTTTTCTTGTCTTTTATAGTATATTTTTTCAGTCATGATTTTTTATTCTCTTTTTCAGATGTTTTAATTAATGCTTTTACGGAGTTCCTCTCTAAACGAATCATATCAGGGTCTTCTCCTTTTTGTTCTAAAAGATCTAAAACTTCAAGGGCCTGATAAAACAAGGCCTGATTTTTTAAAACATTTACTAACGTAAAAGTTGCCAGCCTAACACTAACATTTAAAGAATCAGTTGACTCTTCTACTTTCTTTTTTGTCTTCGACGCGTTTGTTTTTTTTATCTTCTTTTTTGCTTGAGGTTTAGCTTTACTGTTTTCTTTGTTCGATGATTCTACTTTTTCAATGAATTCTCTTGCAGTTTGATTTGAGGGGTCTAACAAAAAAACTTTTTTCCAAGAAGTGAGCAAGCGAGAAGGAGACCTTCCTAATACGGTTTGGATTTCACAATACATAATGGCTGCATCTATGTGGTCTGGACTATATTTGATAGCATGCTTCAATTCTTTTTCAGCGTCTTTTAAATTCCCTTCAGCTTTTTCAATCTTAGCGAGAACGAATCTGCCTGCAGAGTCGTTTTCATGATACCCAAGGCCAATATTGCAAACTTTTCTAGCTCTTCTGTAATCTTCTTGATTTAAATAGATATCAGCTAAAACAGGAAATAATATTGTATCAAAATGATCAGCAAAATATAATTCAAGTTCTATCTGGTTTTTTAGATCCATTTTATCGCCTATTTTTTTTTACCCAATTTGTTATAAACTCAATTGTTTCTTTTACTGGGGTACCTGGCCCGTACAATTTACCCACTCCCGAACTTTCAAGGACCTCAATATCTTTTTTAGGTATTATTCCACCCCCAATTAATAAAACACTATCCAACTGCTTCACTTCCATTAATTCTATAATACGAGGGAATATTGTATTGTGTGCATTATTAAGACTTGACAATGCTATAACATCTGCGTCTTCTTGAAGAGCTGCAGAAACTATCATTTCTGGAGTCTGTCTTAATCCCAAATAAATAACTTCCATACCTGCATCTCTATATGCAGCCGCTAATACTTTAATACCTCTATCATGGCCATCTAAGCCAGGCTTTGCCATCACAATTCTTATTTTTCTTTTCATATTTCTAATAAATTAATTATCCTTGATATTAGTTCATAATTATTAGTAATTAAAAATTTATAATTTATTTGAATTAATAATAAACGTTGCTGGGCCATCATTGTTTAATTCAACATTCATTGTCTCTCCAAAAAGACCTTCCAATGTTCTGACCCCTTTTGAACGAAATTCATTTGTTAATTTTTTATACAAATCAAGACTTATATCAGGGGATTCTGCATTTGCAAAACTAGGGCGTCGCCCTTTTTTAACATTTGCGCAAAGAGTAAACTGACTAACAGCTAATATAGAACCAGCTATATCTAAAACTGATAAATTCATTTTACCCTCATCATTTTCAAAGACCCTAAGGTTTACTATCTTATCAACTACCTTAAAAATATCTTTTTGATCATCATCTTTTTCTACCCCTACGAGCAGTAATAATCCGGATTGAATCTCTGAAAAAATCTTCTTATTTATCAAAACTTTTGCACTTGAGCATCTTTGTGCGACAATAATCATTCTACTCGAATATTTTCTTTTCCGTATTTATCACGTAACTGTCTAATAAAATTTTTATCTGTAGACACTTTAATATTATGGGCTAATACAGTTACTGGTTTACTAATAGCAGGATTTGGATTTGACAAATGAAAAAGTAAATTGCATTCTCCTGGGAACCTCTTAGAGAACTCATAAAGGTCTTCAACATCTTCTGGCGAAATATTTTGAGATTTAAGATTAATTACCAGTTTTCTAGAGAAATATTCTCTGGCGTTTTCAACGGAGACTATTGTGTCTGCCATTACTTTTAAATCAGAAAAGTTAGTGTCATCCGCCATTTTTCCATTAATAAATATAACTGCATCTTCTTCAATTAAATCTTCATATTGTTCGAAACAATCTGAAAATGCAATTACCTCTACATTCCCACCAAAACAATCCATTTCAAAAAATGCCATGGCACGATTTCGCCTATCATATTTTTTTGTTATTTTTGTTACCATACCACCTACAGTAACAATTTCATTTTTTTTAAGCGTGAGACTATCTGAAAAGTCTACAGATGTAAATTCTTCAACATCATCAGCATGTTCTAACAAAGGATGCCCTGATACATACATCCCCAATACTTCTTTTTCATGAGTTAGTGATTTTTTTTCATTCCAATCCTCAATATCTTTTAAATCTGGAACTTTAATGAGCGAGCTTTGATTCTCTCCCGTAGAAAAAAGGTCCACTTGGTTTTTGTTGCCTGCGTTTTGAAGCTGCTGACCATATTTAATTGCAGTATCCACTGCATCAAAATTCTGTGCTCTAGTTCCAGACAATGAGTCCATTGCCCCAGATTTAATCAAGCTTTCTAATACTCGTTTATTAACTTTTTGTTGATCAATCCTCGAACAAAAATCAAATATAGATTTAAAAGAGCCCTCCTCTTCTCGATTTTCAATGATACTTTGTAATGCTTTTTCACCAACATTTTTGATTGCATTGAGTCCATATGAGATAGTATTCTCATCAACTGGGAAAAATTGTGTATAAGATACATTAACATCTGGAGATTTAACTTCAATTTTTAACTTTTTACATTCGTTAATTAACGTAACAATTCTATCTATGGTAGACATTTCACTGGTTAGGTTAGCAGACATAAACTCTGGAGCATGATATGTTTTTAACCATGCCGTTTGATATGCTATATAAGCATAAGCAGTTGAATGACTTTTATTGAAACCATATTGCGCAAATTTTTCTATTAAAGCATATATCTCCTCAGCTTTCTTTTTAGAAATTTCATTTTTCTGAGCTCCTGATACAAACTTTAATGAAAGTTCATCCATTAATTTTTTATCTTTTTTACCCATCGCACGCCTCATAATATCTGCCTCAGATAATGAAAACCCAGCAATGTCGTGCGCTATCTGCATAACCTGTTCTTGATAAACAATGATACCATAAGTTTCTTCTAATATTGGGACCAAAGAGGGGTGAGGGTACTCTATTTTTTTATTACCCTGTTTCCTAGAGATAAAATTGTCAATGTTATTCATTGGCCCAGGCCTGTAAAGAGCATTCATCGCAATCAAATCACCAATAGCGGTGGGTTTCAACTTCTTTAAAAATTCACGCATGCCAGATGATTCAAATTGAAAAACACCAATCGTTAATCCATTTGCAAATAATTTATAAACTTCGGGCTCTTCCATAGAAACTTTTTCGATTTCAATTCGATCACCTTTTAACTCAATCAAATCAAGCGCTTTATTAATTACAGTTAAATTTCGAAGCCCTAAAAAATCTAATTTGAGGAGGCCTAAGTCTTCTAATCCTTTCATATCATATTGTGTTGTAACATCACCAGAGGAAGACTTGTAAAGCGGTACATAATTTGTCAAATCACCTGGTGCAATTACGACTCCAGCAGCATGAATTGAAGCATGTCTATTCATTCCTTCAAGAATTAGCGAGTGTTCAATTAATTCCTTAAACTCATTTTCAGACATTTTTCTGAATTCAGGACTTTTTTTAATTGCACTTTCTAATGTTATATTTAATTCATCGGGAATTGCTTTAGCTAAACGATCAACTTCACTGAAAGTGTAACCCATTACTCTTCCGACATCTCTGATTACTTGTTTTGCTTTCATTGAACCAAAAGTAATTATTTGAGATACAGATCTTTCACCATATTGATTTTTAATATAATCAATTACCTCTCCTCTTCTTTCAATGCAAAAATCAATATCAATATCAGGCATACTAATCCTATCAGGATTTAGAAATCGCTCAAATAATAAATTATGTTTGATTGGATCTATATCAGTGATACCTAGAGCGTAGGAAACTAAGCTCCCTGCTGCTGATCCTCTACCTGGACCAACGGGGATTTTTTTATTCTTGGCATACTGCACAAAATCAGCCGTAATTAAAAAATAACCAGCAAAACCCATGTTTTTGATGACGTTTAGTTCATGATCTATCAAATCATTAATCTTTGGTGTAATATCTGCGTATAGTTTTTCTACGCCGCTGACGACTAATTTTTTCAAATAAATATCTGGGTCAGGATCACTTTCGTCTTCAGGAATTGGGAAATTAGGTAAGTGGTAAACACCTGTAGTGATTTTAAAATCTATGCTCTCTTCAATTTTTCTAGTGTTCTCGATTGCACCTGGAACATCTTTGAAAAGTTTATGCATTTCATCTTGTGTCTTAAAATAAAATTCTGGTGTTGCGTACCTTAACCTGTTAGGGTCATCTCTATTTTTCCCAGTACCGAGACATATATGAATGTCATGCGCCTCTGAATGCTCTTTCTTAGAATAATGAGCATCGTTAGTACAAACAAGTGGCAGAGAAAGATCATGAGCTAATTTTTTCATATTTTCAATATTGGCTATTTCTTCTGGAATTCCATGATTTTGAACCTCTAAATAAAAACGATCAGAAAATATCTCTGAATATTTTAAGGCTGCATCTCTTGCACCATTGTAATCACCATTTAACATTTTTTCTGGAATTTCACCTTTCAAACACCCAGATAGACAGACCAGTCCTTCGCTATGTTTTTCTAAGAGATCCATATCAATTCGAGGACGATAATAAAAGCCCTCAAGATATCCAGCTGTTACCAATTTCATAAGGTTTTCATAACCTATTTGATTTTGAACTAGTAATATTAAATGGTTATTACCCCATCCACCGCCTGGTTGTAGTTTCTTATCGTGTCTACTACCAACGGCCACATAGGTTTCGCAACCAATAATTGGACTGATTCCTGCCTTTTTTGCTTTTTGATAAAAAGGGACAACGCTAAACATATTACCATGTTCAGTAAGAGCCAAACTATCCATGTTTAAATCATCTATAGTGTTTACTAGCTGCTGCACTTGCTGAGCACCATCAAGGAGGCTATAGTCAGAATGATTATGAAGATGTACAAACTCTGAAGTCATTATATTGTCCCTATGTAAATGGAAAATAAACCTCCAAGGGTACAAATTTTTAATAATTTTGCCCCTCTTTTAGCTGTCTCTATAGTCGGTTTATTTATTAAAGAAATTACAACCACTGCTAATGGAATCTCAACAGTCATGATAAGGAATAAACCATAATAAAAATTATAATATCCAATTACAAACAACATAAAAGCACAAATGCCTAAGATTAGTGAAAGAAAAGCGCATAGTTTTATTGATTTGATCTTACCCAGAACAATAGGAAGAGTTTTAGAGTTAATAGCTTGATCACCCTCTATATCTGCAATGTCTTTTACAATTTCTCTAATAAGAGTTAGTCCAAAGGCTAAAAAGGCAGGGACCATCAGAGGCTCAATGTTATTAAATACAGACCCTGCGTATATAAAAGAAAGACCCAAAATAAAAGCGACAACGACATTCCCAATGAGTGGATAATTTTTAAGATTCGCGTTATAAAGAACTAACAACGGGAAAGAGATACCAATCGAAATAAGTTGAGATAATTGGTTCAATTGAAGTGCTATTAATATTCCAATAATGAACGAAAAAATTGAAATATATAAAGCATGTACTCTTGGCACTTCTCCAGTTATAATTGCTCTGTCTGGTCTATTAATTTTATCAACTTCAAAATCATAATAATCGTTAAGAACGTTTGCTCCTATTGTAAAAAAAACGACAACGAACACAGGCAATAGAACTAACTCAATTGGCCCTTGATATTCAACAATGAGAGCTGAAAACACAATAGCTATGGCACCTGAAATAACATTCAAAGGTCTCACAATCTTTATATATGGAACTACTTTCCCCATTATTTAATTATTTTTAAAACCCTTACATTTTTATTATAATCATCTATCATTTCAATATTATTGTATCCAAACCCTTTAAATATTTTTTTTACCTCCTCTGGATGATGCCCTCGCCCTACTTCGATAATTAACGCGCCACTTTTTTCGAGAATAACATCAAGCTTAATTGCAAAAACCCTATAAAACTCTAATCCATCAGCATTATCAGTGAGAGCTTTATGGGGCTCGAATTCTCTTACGTCCTTCATTAGAAATTGAACATCTTTTTGAGGAACATAAGGCGGGTTAGAAACTATAGCATCTGCTACATAACTAAGGTTTTTAGATAAAAAATCTAGTTTTATAAATTTTATATTTTCAACACCAATTAATTCAGAATTTTTTTTTGCAATATTAAGTGCTTGTTGCGAAGAATCTATCGCGATTACATTAGATGAAGGCAATTCTTTTGCTAAAGTAATACCAATACAGCCAGATCCAGTACCTACATCAATTATTAAAGGGTTTTTTTTTGATGAAAGATAATCTATAGATACATTAATAAGTATTTCTGTTTCAGGACGAGGGATTAAAACACTTTTACTAACATTAAAGTTTCTACCATAAAAATTTGAAACACCAGTAATATATTGAATTGGCTCATTTTTAACTCGCCTCTTTACCAGTTCCTTTAGTTGTTTAAGATTTTTTTTGGAAATTCCCTCTTCGAAATTTATATATAAATCTATTTTCTTATACCCCAAAATGTGCTGTAAAAATATTTCTATCTCTAATCTTGGATTTTCAAAGGACTTTTCTTGAAAGTATTTTACACCCCAGTTAATTACATCGATTATTCGCCAAGTTTTATTAGTTACTTTTTGAGGAGAATTCAATATCTTACAATCAAATATGCAAATCTATTCTTAACTTATTTCAGAAGATAAAATATCTTGCTGCTCCGCGACTTTAAGCTTTTCAATAATTTCTTCAAGATCACCATTCATAGCTTCTGATAATCTATAAGATGTAAAGTTTATACGGTGGTCTGTAATCCTACCTTGTGGAAAATTATATGTTCTTATTTTTGCAGACCTGTCTCCTGTTGAAACAAGACTTTTTCTCTCAGCCGCTCTTTCAGCATCTACTTTTTGTTTTTGGTCAGCCAATAACCTCGACCTTAAAACTTTTAAGGCAGAAGCTCTATTTTTATGTTGTGATGACTCATCCTGACAAGTAACAACAAGCCCAGTAGGAATATGGGTAATCCGTATAGCAGATTCTGTTTTATTCACATGCTGACCTCCAGCACCACTAGCTCTATATGTATCAATCTTTAAATCTATATCATTAATTTCAACATCTACCTCTTCAGCCTCAGGTAAAACTGCTACAGTAGCAGCAGATGTGTGGACTCTTCCTCCAGTTTCAGTCTCTGGAACGCGCTGAACGCGATGGACGCCACTTTCATACTTTAACATACCGTATGCCCCTTTCCCTTTTAAACCAATAATTACTTCCTTGAAACCACCAATTCCAATTTCATTTGATGCTATTAGTTCTTTTTCCCAATTATATTTTTCAGAAAAATGAGAATACATCCGAAATAAATCTGCTGCAAATAAAGCAGCTTCATCACCGCCTGTCCCTGCTCTAATTTCTAAAATTATATTTTTATTATCTAAAGGGTCCTTAGGTATTAATTTGATTTTTAAATCTTCTTCAATATCTGCTTTCATTTTCTTGTTTGAAGCTAGGTCTTCGATTGCCATTTCTTTTAACTCAGGGTCATCTGAGTCAATTAAAGATTCACAATCAATTATTTGGTCTAAAATTTTGATATACTCAATTCCTATTAAAACTACTGGCTCGAGCTGTTTATATTCTTTTGCTAGATCTTTTAATTTATCAGGATTTGATAAAATCTCTTGATTGGTCATTTGTCCTTGGATAAAATTATATTTTTCAATAATTGATTCTAATTTATCTCTCACTCTATAGCCTCTGCTGTAAATTGTTTACCCCTATATTCTTCATACTCATCGCCAAATGCATCTTTAATCGCAGCAATAGAAACTTCGACCATTTTATCATCAGGTTCTCTTGTCGTAATATTTTGTAATAGAATACCTGGCTTCTTTAAAATCCTAAAAATCATGCTTTCGCTTTTAGATGTTATTTTTATTAATTCATAACCAACCCCAGACACAAGAGGAATTAAGGGTAAATGCGATAGTAATCTGATTGATAGTGAAATTTTTCCAAAAAAATAAATAGTTATTGTATCAACCGCAGCAAAAACAAAAATAGCTGATAGCAAAACAATAAACATAAAACTAGTTCCACACCGGGGGTGTAGTGTTGAGAATGATTGTGCATTTTTTATTGAGATATCTTTTCCTGATTCGAAGTTATATACAACCTTATGTTCAGCACCGTGATACTGAAATAATCTTGAAACATCTTTTATTCTTGATATTAAAAATAAATAAATTATAAAAAATAAAATTCGAAATGCACCAGAAGAAAGGTTGAAAAGGATTGCATCTTTTTCTATGTTCAACAATTGAGTTGTTAACCACATTGGCAAAACCATGAATAATAAAATTGCTAAGGAAATTGAAATAAAGGTAGTTAGAGTATCTAAAAATTTAGAAAAATTACTATCATTATTACTTTCTTCAGGGTAACTAATATCTGCTGACCACTGCAAAGTAGACATCCCCATTTTCATAGCCTCATATAATGAAGCGATACCTCTAATAATAGGCTTAGACCAAAATGTAGAACTCTGGGTTATTGAAGCAAAATTTTCTCTTTTTAATCTTAAATTGCCCTTTGGGTCTCTAACGGCGGTTGAATATGCTCCTGGAACTCTCATCATGACACCTTCGATAACCGCTTGCCCACCAACGAGAATGTTTGGCTTCATTGTTAAAAGTAAAAGTAATCTTTTCATTATATAAAAATAGCCCTACTCGACACAAGGTCTAGTAGGGCTATTTTGATAATTAGCTTTTCTACTTTTTACTATATTTCTTTTGGAATTTTTCGATTCTTCCTGCGGTATCCACTAAATTTTGTTTACCTGTGAAGAAAGGATGTGACTTGCTAGAAATTTCAATATTGTATAGCGGATATTCATTCCCATCATCCCATACTACTGTGTCTTTCGTTTCAATCGTAGATTTTGTCAAAAACGAATAATCACATGACGTATCTTTAAAGACTACTAGTCTGTAATTTTCTGGATGTATATTTTTTTTCATTTTTTACTCCTAAATCATTTCGAGGGCTTTTTTAACACGAGTCATTCCCTCTTGAATTATTTTCCTGTTTGTTGCATATGAAAACCTTATATGCCCCCGAGCACCAAAACCATCTCCTGGAACTGTAACTACCTTTACAGAATCAAGAATATACCCTGAAATATCAAAAGTATCTTTTAATAATTTTCCATTGGCCTTTTGGTTTAAATAAGAACTAAAATCAGGAAAAACATAGAATGCTCCTTTTGGAGTTGCACACTTCACTCCAGGCAAATCATTCAAAAGCTCTACAATTAAATCTCTTCTTTTTAGAAACAAGCTCTTCATATCTTCAACACAAGTTTGGTTACCAATTAATGCTTCTATACTTGCTTTTTGCCCTATTGAATTAGCACAAGAAGTAGCTTGGCCTTGAATTTTTGACATGGCTTTTATAATATCTTTAGGACCAGCACTATAACCGATTCGCCAACCAGTCATTGCGTATGTTTTAGATAAACTCATACACGTTAGAACCGTAGCACCAATATCATGAGTTTGGTTTAATTTTTCAGCACTAGTAAAAGTACCATCATAAACCAACCTTTCATAACACTCATCAGATATTACAATCCAACCATGTTTTTTAGCCAATTTTAATAATTTAACGATAGCCTCATTTCTCCATACTCCTCCGGTAGGATTTGATGGCGAGTTAATGATAACTCCCTTAATAGAAGGATCTATCTTCGCTTCAAGGTCTTCAAAATCTGGTTCAAAATTACTTTCCGAAAGCGTATTTACTAAAACTGGTTCAGCATCTGCCATTTTTACAAATTCAGGAAAAGAGACCCAGTAAGGTGAAAATACAATTACACTATCTGAAGGATTAAAGATAGCTTGACAAGCATTATACAAGCTTTGCTTCTCGCCATTTGAAACGAGAATGTCAGAAGGGTCATATGATATTTTATTTTCTCTCTTAAGTTTTTCACAAATTGCTTCTCTGAGTTCAATCATTCCCGGCCCAGCAGTATATTTTGTGTAACCCTGATCTAAAGCTTTTTTCGCTGCATCACGAATATGTTTTGGAGTATTAAAATCAGGCTCCCCAACTGAAAAGTTTATAACGTCGAGACCCTTCGACCTCATTTCTGCAGCCTTTGTCGCCATTTGCAAAGTAAACGAAGGGTTTATTTTATTTACTCTCTCAGCTATACTCATAAGCTATATTTTTTTATCAAGTTTCTTAGAAATCATGTTGCTTTTTGTGATATTCTTCAGAGTTAAATCTAGATTCATCATCACTATCAGTTTCTTTTTTAATAGAATTATTTGTTTTTTCTTTGTACTTAGTTTTTCTTGAATTACTCTTAGCGTAAGGAGTTTTTTTCTTTGTTTTAAACTTTTTCTTTTTCTTTCGTCTGGACATAATTGGCGCATCATCTACGGTCACATATGATATTGCAGCATCAGCAGCATCAATTTCTTCTTTGACATAATCCTCAGATGTTTCTTTTGAATCTTTAAACTCTAAATTATTTATATTATTCAAACTAAAAATCGAACCAAATCCTCTAGTTATTCCATTACCAAAACCAATGAAACTAGGAAGTATAAAATTTGTCTTGAATTCTCCTTTAAATGATTTCCAACCATTTTCATCTACTTTCTCAGGTTCAAGACTTTCAACTTCTACTTTTGTGAAAATTTTTGTGGAAATGTTTAAACCTAGTTCCTTTGATAAAAATAATAAATTTTGACCAAGTAACTTGTTTAAAAAGAGAGGCTTTTCATTATCCTCTAAGCGCTTGTATTTACTATCCCCACCCGCATTTAAGGCAACCCATGGGGTTATAAATTTATACCTTAGAAAATTATCTGTTAATAAAACCGAATCTTTATTTTTTTCCACCTCTGCGTTATCAATATTTATCAAAAGGTCTCCAAAACTAAAGGATTTTAAGTTTTGTAAAAGCGATATAACAGATTGGACACCTTCATTTATACCTAAAATATAAATTTGTTCGTTAATTATTTTAACCTGGACTCGAGGGTATAAATATTTACTCCTCAATCGCCCATCAAGAAAAGGGACAATTTTTTCGTCAGGGAATTGTTTCATAAAGACGCCCTTAACTTGATAAGGAGTCTTCCTGATTGGCTTATCAGTAATTAGGCGAGCGGTTATAGACTCAGATACAATTGTTTCCATAAATCAAATTAATATAAGATATCTAGAGTCCTTACTGACTCATCGTATCTAAAAACTCATTATTAGACTTAGTTCTTTTTATTCTGTCGATTAGAAATTGGATAGCCTCATCAACCTTCATTCCATTTACTAATTTTCTAAGAATCCACATTCTGCCTAATTCTTTTCTACTAAGCAGTAGTTCTTCTTTTCTAGTACCAGACTTTATAATGTCGAAGGCAGGATAGATTCTTCTATCACTTAAGTGTCTATCGAGAGCGAGCTCCATATTACCGGTCCCTTTGAATTCCTCATAAATTACTTCATCCGCACGACTACCAGTGTCTACCAAAGCAGTTGCGATGATTGTTAGACTACCACCTTCTTCGGTGTTTCTAGCGGCACCTAAAAATTGTTTAGGCTTTTTTAATGCATTAAAGTCTACTCCACCTGATAAAATTTTACCGCTATGAGGAATGACAGCATTATGCGCTCTTCCAAGCCTCGTTATACTATCAAGTAAAATAACAACATCGTCACCAAACTCTACCATTCGCTTAGCTTTTTGTAATACCATATCAGAGACAGAAACATGTCTTTCAGGTGGCTCATCAAACGTAGAGCTTACAACCTCAGCATCAACATTACGTTTCATATCTGTTACTTCTTCAGGTCTTTCATCAATTAATAGTACTATTCTTTTTGTGTCTGGATGATTTTTACTAATAGCGTTTGCAATCTTTTGCAATAATACAGTTTTCCCTGTTTTAGGCTGAGCAACAAGGAGAGCTCTCTGGCCCATACCAATAGGAGAGACTAAATCCATAATTCTCATAGAAATATTTTTTTCATCTGTTTCAAGAGTAAATCTTTTTTCTGGGTAAAGAGGTGTAAAATTTTCAAATAAAATACAATCTTTTAATTTTTCAACTGGTTGGTCGTTCACTAGTTCCACCCTAAGTAAAGCATAAAATCTTTCTTTTGCTTTTGGTGGTCTGATTTGCCCAGAAACATTGTGACCAGTCTTTAATCGAAACCTTTTAATCTGCGAAGGGCTAACATAAATATCGTCTGGCCCAGGCATATAATTAAAATTTGGAGACCTGAGAAACCCATAGCCATCATGCATTACTTCTAAAACTCCTTTTGCAGAAACAGAGCCATCTTTTTCTGCTTGGGCTTCTAATATTTTAACAGTCAATTCTTGCTTGTTTAAACCAGATATGTTGTCTGATATGTTTAATTTTTTAGCTAGCTCTGCTAGCTCCTTAATACGTAAAGCTTGTAATTCGCTTAAATCCATAAATAGTTTCCCTAATAATTCATTAAAATAATATATTAAAACTCTACCGGGGATTGTGGTAGATAATATAAATTACACTAATTGTATGTTCTGTCAAAGTATTTTCCAACTGAGCCATAAACTTCACTTGCGATGTAATGACTTCCAAAAATCAAATTTAGATAATTGGGATTATTATATTCATTTAAAAGACTAACCCCTTCTTCTACAGAGTCAACTGATAGACATTCAATATTGTTTTCATTCATTATACCCAGCAAATCTGAAACTTTTACTAGATACCCATTCTTGTCGCTGCAAACAATCAGTTTTTTAAAATTATTTTTTAACAACTTACATATTGCTAATATATTTTTATCACTTTTGATACAAAATAACCCTACTTTTTTTTTGTCTGGATAAAGAACATTAATAGTATTTAACATAGCTTTTACACCATCATAATTGTGTGCGACATCATAAAATAAATTATTATTTGATATTTTTTCTAATCGACCTTTCCAAATGGATTTTGAAATTGCAGTTTTTATTTTTGAAGGACTTACTGCAGCTCCTAAAGCATATTTTGAAAGACAAATAGCCAATGAACAGTTTTGAACTTGATGATCACCAAATAAAGGTAATTCAATCTCTAAGCTCGAATAATAAAAGTAAGTTCCTTTTTTATCAACTTTCGAAATAATTATTTCATCATTTTGAATTATTTCTAAACTAGTGTTTTTTTCTCTACAAGTACGATCAATAACTTGCAAAATTTTATTTTCTTGTTCAAAAGTGGCAACAGGAATCCCTTCCTTTATAATCCCCGCTTTTTCTTTAGATATTTTTTCAATCGTATCACCTAGAATCTCAGTATGGTCAAAGGAAATCGCTGAAATTCCACAGACAATTGGAGATATCACATTTGTAGAGTCTAGCCTGCCGCCAAGACCTGTTTCAATTATGGCGATATCAACAGATTTATCATAAAAATAATCAAAGGCTAAAGCAGTAGTTGTTTCAAAAAAAGTCGATTTTATAAAATTTATATGCTTTCTATTCTTATCGAAAAATTGAGCGATATAATCATCTGGAATATGGTTTCCATTGATTTGAATTCTTTCATTGAACCTCAATAAATGAGGAGATGTATACAAACCTACTTTTAAACCATGTTCAATTAAAATATTACTTAGCATAGAACAAGTACTACCTTTCCCGTTAGTTCCAGCTATATGGAT
>CAJQGZ010000131.1 GCA_905478065.1 uncultured bacterium
CTCCCTGTTCATGCCTAGTTAAAACATGATGAACTTTATCACTGTACTTTCCAAGCGCATCATATGTTGGTAGTATTGCACCGCCAGGATAACCGAATACAACATTGACTCTTTCACGAATTAAACACTCCCAGATTATTTCAGCTCCGGTTAATCTTACTTTACCCATAATATTCTCATCTTATCATTTTAAAATAGCACCGGTATCAGCAGAAGTAACCATCCTAGCATATCTGCCTAAATATCCAGTCGTAATTTTTGGTTCAAACTCATTTAAATTTTTCATCCGATTCTCAAATGTACTTTTATCGATTTTTAAATTAATCGTACGATTTTTTATGTCAATTTCTATTTGATCTTTTTCTTCAATTATTGCAATGGGTCCTCCGGAAGCAGCTTCTGGAGAAATATGACCTATACATGCTCCTCTAGTGCCTCCTGAAAATCTGCCATCCGTTATAAGTGCAACTTTAGAACCTAAACCCATACCCATAATTGCACTAGTTGGCGCAAGCATTTCTGGCATCCCAGGACCGCCTTTAGGCCCCTCATACCTTATAACGACGACTTCACCTTCTTCGACTTCACCTTTTAGTATACCTTCCTGGGCATCATCTTGAGATTCATAAATCCTTGCAGGGCCTTTAAACAGGGTCATATTTTTATCAACAGCAGCTGTTTTAACAATAGAACCTTTGGGTGCTATGTTGCCATATAAAACAGCTAGCCCACCTTCATCAGAAAATGCATTTTCTATTGTTCTTATTACATCATTATTTAAATTTTCTGCGCCCTTAATTGTTTCGCCTAATGTTTTACCCGTTACAGTTGGTCTATCTAGATTAAGAAGGTCACTTTTAAATGAGAGTTCCCTTAAAATCGCTGAAATACCGCCAGCATTTAAAACATCTTCCATGTGTACATTTGGCGTAGCTGGACTAACTTTACAGATATAAGGTGTTTTCTTACTTAGATTATTTAACATCGATAAATCAAAGTCAAGACCACCTTCAATTGATGCTGCAATGGTATGTAGAACAGTATTCGAACTGCCACCCATTGCCATATCTAAAATGAAAGCATTTGCTATTGTATCCTCGTTCACAATATCTCTGGGCTTGAGATCTTTTTCAATTAACTCTATGATAATTTCTCCTGCTTTTTTAACTAGATCTAACCTTGAAGGATCTGTTGCAAGTATCGTTCCATTTCCTGGAAGCGCTAAGCCCAAAACTTCCATGAGACAATTCATAGAGTTAGCCGTAAACATTCCAGAACAGGACCCGCAAGTCGGACAGCCATTATCTTCGAGGTCTTTAAGCTCATGTTCTGTCATATCGCCACTATTGTACTTACCCACCCCTTCAAAAACTGAAACTAAATCAATTTTTTCACCTTTCTCATTTATTCCGGCTTTCATAGGGCCACCGGAGACAAAAATAGTAGGTATATTTATCCTCATTGCTGCCATCAACATGCCAGGAACAATTTTATCACAATTAGAAATACAAATTAAACCATCCAAACGATGTGCCTCTGCTACCGTTTCAACGCTGTCTGCAATCAACTCTCTACTAGCCAATGAGTACCTCATCCCTATATGTCCCATTGCAATTCCGTCATCTACACCAATAGTATTGAATTCAAAAGGGACACCGCCAGCATCTCTGACAGCTTCTTTTGCGGTTGCACCAAACTTTTGCAAATGAACATGGCCAGGTATAAGATCTATATATGAATTTGCTATACCAATAAATGGTTTTTCAAAATCACTATCACTCTTGATTTGTCCAGTAGCTTTCAAAAGGCTCCTATGTGGCGCCTTATCAAAACCTTTTTTTATTAAGTCTGATCTCATACTAAATAATTTCTTATGTTATTAACCGAAACTTAGTTTTAGAATTAAAAAGGAGGGTTTGTAGAGATATAATCTCAAATTTAAAGGCCACCTTTTAATTTTTTATCTAAGCAGCCAGCTAAGCGATAATTATAATCATAATAAATGGAATAAGAATTTTAAACGCAGATTCAAATGCATTTGAGAATAATTTGATATCAATAAATTTTATATTTTTATTCATTCTTAACTATTGAGATGATTACGGTTATCTTTTATAAAAATTAATGGCAATTTTTAATTTCTCAAACGTTAATTATTACTATTTTTAAAAATAATGTCACTTGAACTAAAAAAATTGCTAAAATTCCGTATTATAATTTTAAAAATTTAACAAATTTAGGATAAATATATGTCAAGTACTCTAAAACCAGGCGTTGTAACAGGCGAAGATTATAAAACATTAGTTAATGGAGCAAAGCAAGGACATTACGCTTTACCAGCTGTAAATGTAGTAGGAACAAATTCGGTAAATGCAGCAATGGAATCAGCAGCTAAGAATGGATCGGATATCATTATCCAATTCTCAAATAGTGGTGGCCAATTTTTTGCTGGTTTTGGATTAGAGGACAGCTTTGAAGCAAAAGTTTTAGGCACAGTTTCAGCAGCACATCACGTTCATTTATTAGCCGAAAAATATGGTATCTGTGTTGTGCTTCACACAGACCACGCAAACAAAGCTTTAATACCCTGGGTAGAAGAATTAATAAAGCACAGCGAAAATCATTTTAAATCTCATGGTAAGCCTCTTTTTAGCTCGCATATGTTAGATCTATCTGGAGAGGACATAGATTTTAATTTATCCGAAAGCAAAAGATTGCTTGAAAGAATGTCAAAAATTGGGATGAGCCTTGAAATCGAATTAGGTGTCACTGGTGGTGAAGAAGATGGCGTTGGATCGGATGATGATATCGGAGCAGATAATCCTCTACTTTATACTCAACCTGAAGATTGCCTACGTGCCTGGGAAATGCTTTCACCTATTGGGCATTTTAGCTTAGCTGCATCATTTGGGAATGTGCATGGAGTTTATAAACCTGGTAACGTAAAACTTCGTCCAGAAATATTAAAAAACTCTCAAGATTTAATTGAAAAAACTTGCGAAACAGGCAGCAGACCATTGGATCTAGTATTTCATGGTGGTTCAGGATCTGAAAAAGAAAAAATATCCACTGCAATAGGCTATGGCGTTTTTAAAATGAATATAGACACTGATACGCAATTTGCTTTTTCAAAAGCAATTGGTCACTATGTTAATGAAAGCCCAAAAGCTTTCTTGCACCAAGTGGATCCAGAAGATGGGACTCCATACAAAAAGCTTTATGACCCTAGAAAAGTTTTAAGAAGCGCAGAGCTGAGTATGATTGAAAGGCTTGATGAAGCCTTTATTGATTTAGGTTCTGTTGGGAAATCATTGGCTAAATAAACTTTATGGCGCTATTTAGATTTTAGTTTACTTATTTATTACTGTTATTTTCTCAAATTTATTTTTGCCATTAGTACCAATAACTGATACTAAGTAAACTCCGCTTAACGCGATGGTGCCATCATTCGATTTACCATCCCACTTTATTTGATCACCATCAATCGATAGACCATTACTTTTGATATCTCGAACAACTTTACCATCTAATGTCATTATTTTTGCCGATGAATTAAACATCACACCATCAATTATCATAGATTCATGCTGTTCAGTTAAAAACGGGCTTGGAAAAATTTTTATACTACTATAGTCATTATAGCTATTTCCAAATGGAATTCTTAACACACTAACACCTTTACTAGTAGCTATGTATGCCAACTTTTTATCCTTATCAAATGCGATATCATAAATCTCATCAGATAATAATGCGCTATTACTTGCTCTTAGACCATTAATATTTGGCCAATATGTAGTATTTTCAAGCAAAACATGAATGCCTTGCGTTGTGGAAAGGGTCCAAACATTACCCTGTTCGTCAATTTCTATTTTTGATCCTCCACCAAATGAAATATTTGGAAAATATGAATATAAATTTTGTCCAAAATTATTTTCACCTATTACAATATCATAATAATTAAGACCGGTAGGAGTAAGGTAAAAGAGTCTGTTGTTTTTTCCGAAAGCTATTGACCATACAGTCGTATTCGCTAAAACACTCTCCCAAAAAAAACTTTCTGGTTGATATGGTTCACCTTCATAGGTTAAACCGAAGATTCCACCATCAGGATACGTTCCTAGGTTAGCCTCTTCTGCTTTAAACGCTCCAAACCAAGGTCTGTTCCAGTTATCAAAACTAAGAGATATTGGCGATTGACTTATTTTAAACTGTGTTTCAGAAGATCCATAGGATTTCCAATCACCATTAGGTGATTTAACGTGTATTGGTGCATTCTTATTAGTAGAAAATGCATTAGCAACCCATAAATTACCTTTTAGATCAAATTCTAAATCTTTTACTACGATATAAGGCCTGTTGGATGAGCTAGAAGTGTAATAAGAGAGAACACTAGTATCAACTGATACAGTATTTAACGGGTTATCAATATCAATAGCTAGTATACCACCACCCTTTCTTTCTGGATTTGAAAATGAAGGGTAAGTGCCATCTATAGCCAAATAGACTAATCCATCAGGCCCTTGTTCAATATCTGCCACTGAGTAACCAAAATCAAAAGGTATGAAATCCGCAATAAATGAGCTATAATCGTAAGTTGTATTAATATTTTCAGGTTCATTTGTACTCACTTCTAGAATATTTCTCCAACCATCAAAATCTTTTATACTTATACCTCTAGCATTAGCACCTACAAACCTTCCATCATCTAAGACCTCAATTGCTGTAAACTTTGCAGAAACTGGTGCATTAGGTAAAAAAGATTCCACATTAAAAGTTGTATTATTAACAATTCTTAAGCCTAAATCAGTACCTACTAATATGTTATCATTTCTATCAAATATGAGCTCATTTAGGTTCTGATTTATACTTAATGGTTCAAATCCTAATTTTTGACTATAAATATTTTTACTTTTTATTCCGATTAAAAAGTTTTCATTATCAAAAAGCATTTTATCAAAACCTGATGGAAGTTGAATGTTTAGTTCTTCAGAAACGAATTCTCCTAATTGTGGATAAATGAAATGAACACCACTAATCTCACCTTCATAAATGAAAGCGAATCCATCCTTATAATTGCACATTGCTTTAATTGGACCATCATTAAAGCAGCAAAACTCCCTATTCCAGTTGTTAGGGTCTTTAAGATTGCTAGATATATCAGCGACTAATAGTCCTACGTTTGTACCTAAAAATATTTTTGTTGCTATCTCATTATTTAAGATATCAAAACCTAAAATTGATTCAATTGAAAAAGGGAAATTTCTATAAATATCTCGATATGACCACTTTTTGTTTTTATAAATAAATTTTATAAGTCCTACATCCTGGCCATCGACAAAAGATGCAAAAGCTAAACTATCACTAATCCAAAATTGACTTATACTTGTCAAACCAAAATCAAAAACATCAATACTACCATAATTAAAATTATAAATCTGGATAAAACCATTTGGTGAATTACCACCAAGCCAAATATTGTGGTAATCATCTTTTCCTACTGCTACTATATCAACCCCTTTAATTCCATCTATTTTAGAAAGGGTATTAACTTCTTCTTCATGCTTAATCAAAAGACCACCGCTCGTAGCACAAATAATTGAATCACCAATCGTAGTGATACTATTTATTTTTAGTGGACTCGTAAAAGCATTCCAGTCACCTATTCCCACTTGACAAATAGAAATTGAAATTAAAAAAGATATAAATATGAATATGTTTGTGACCGTTTTTTTCAAAATATTTTTATATTAATTTATAATAATGTTTAAAGCTCAAAAATTTATAATCAGTATAATCATTTTCATAAGCTTTGTAAGCTCTCAAAATAATAGACCTTTTGAATTAGACATAAGAACAAGGCTAGTAAATGATAGTAGAACCATGGTTAATATACAGATTACTAATTTAATGGATAAACCGTTAGATTATGTTGAAGGCTTTGTAATTGAAAAAGACTCAGATAAAAACTTAATTGATGAAAAACGAATTGTTTTGGTTTACGGATATGAACCGCCGCTTCAAAAGGGTTTTTCTACAACAAGAAGCATTTCGTTTGAAAAGCCAAAGAAAACAATACCTAATACTTATAATTTTTTAATATCAAAAATTAGATTTATTGGTGAGTCAAGAGTTTTTACTTGGCATCCTGACATTGGCTTTATCAGGATAGATTAATTATTTTTTTTAGTTTTTAAATATTTTTCTTCAATCAGTTTGCTATAATCAAGCGTATCCAATTCTATCGTAAGGCTATTAACCCAATCTCTTGAATCCTTAATATATTTTCCAATAACATCTAAGGGTACGCGCTTTCCGTACAAGTTGGCTATAACAATAGCCGAAGGTATAGGTATATAACTATTAAGAGGGTCTTCATAAAAATGATTAAGACTTTTAACCACTTCTCTTACTGTCAAATAATCTACTTGTTCACCAAAAACATCATTTGCGAGCATCGCATTTTCTGACCATGTTTTTAAATACCCGTATAACCTCCCATCTAATACTCCATTTATGTAAGTACTTTTAATT
>CAJQGZ010000132.1 GCA_905478065.1 uncultured bacterium
CACTAAGCTCTCCCGCTGCCGCTGCTTGAGATTCGTTTCTTTGACCTAAAAGAGCGCACCCTGTAGGATTATCAAATAAGATTGATCCAAGCAATGCATGCATTATTGCATTATCCCCAAAATGAGCAAATTTTTCCTCTATTTTTATTCTATTTATCTGCATCTTTTTTATAAAATCAATATCTTGAAACTCTTTTACTGTTTTTCTAAAATCACCTTTTGGAAAAGCGGTAATAGAATCATATTTCCCTGTAAGTATACCATGTTTTATAGGTGAAAAAAAACACACACCTAGATTATTTGTTTTGACATAGGCTTTTAGTCCCGATGTATCATATTCAATATCAAAGACATTGTAAAGAGTTTGTACAACGTCAGGATTTACGAATTTAATGAATTTCATAATTCTTGCTGAGGACCAATCTGACAAACCAATAAAACGTATTTTACCATCTTCTTTAAATTGGTTAATTATTTCTAGGGCGCCTTCAAGCATTTCATCATTATTTCCAAAATTGCAGTGATGTAGATAAAGAATGTCAATATAATCAGTTCTAAGGTTTTTAAGAGACTTTTCAATTTTTTCTTTAATATAACTGGGTTCATACCATTGTTTGTATGGTCCTTTATCCCAGCCTACCTTGGTAGCAAGAAATATGCTTTTTCTTGAAATTTCTTTCCACATTGATCCGATAATTTTTTCTGAGTGTCCTTCTCCATAAACATCAGCTGTATCCCAATGGTTTAAACCCAATGAAAATGATTTTTTCAAGGCATTTATTGAGTCTAAATCAGATTGATCTGACCAGCCGACATTATGACCGCCGCTAGTATTCTGTTTACCATGTGACCATGCTCCGAGACTGATTATAGACACTTCTTCGTTTGTTCGACCTAAGGTAATTTTTTTCATAGTATTATTATATAAACAAGGTAGTTAGTTAGCAATAAGATATTATAATTTTCACATTATGCAGCAACATTATTTGAAAGTTTTGGACATAGGTCATAATGGAAAATCGCCTGATGAAGCAATGATGATCCTTGAGACGACAGTAAGTCAATGCTCTTTTGAAAACAAGATTAAAGCTATAAAAGTCATTACCGGTCATGGTTCCGGGAAATTACGAAAAATTGTAAGGGCATGGTGTAATGATCAAGAAGGTCGGTTTAATAAAGTAATATATGGTGAAGACTATGATATGTTTAATAAAGATGCAGTTAATATGAGGAGTGATTGCAACCAACCTCTTGATAATGATTTTGGCAGGAAAAATGCAGCAGTAACATATATATGGTTGAGGTAACATGGTAAAAGCAAAACATATTAAACTTATTCTATTAATATTCGCTGGGGTTCATTTATTTAATTGTGCGGGTACAAATTATAAAAAAATGAGTATTGAAGACCCTCGTTCGCTATTAGCGATTCAAGATTCGCTAATACTTGAAAACAAAAACAATCAAAATATTATGGATGCTCTAATGACAGCTAATAACAATATGGGTAAAAACTATCTAATAAAAGGAGAATTGTTTTTAGCTATTGATCATTTTAAAAAAGCTATTTCTTTAAATAGTGAAAATAAATTCTCTAAATATAGTTTGTTAATTGCTGAGGGTCGTGTGCTGATAAAAAGAGGAAATAAAAATGGTATGTGGGATGCTATTGAAAAGTTTTCAAAAGCTTCAAGTTTTTTCCCAGACAAAGGGGAGCCCTTTTATTGGATGGCTATTTCTTATACAAAACTAGGCGATACTGAATTTGATTTAATTCTTGAATCTTACGAAAAATCTTTATCTTTGGAGTTAAGTGAAAATATTAAGAGTGAGGTTGAAAAAAAGTATGAAAAAGCAAAAAAGCGGAAACAAAAACTTGATTCATTTTGGAAATAATGCTGTGCCTTCCTCGTCGATTATACATAAATATTTATAGTAATTAATAATTTCTTGACACGCGATTGATTATTAAGTAAGATTGCTCCCACTCTGCATTGTAAGATGCAAAGTGACTTAAAATATCCGAGGTAAGATATGAGATCACAATTGAGCTTTATAAGGCGAGTTGTAAGCTCGCTGTACGTTCTATTGCTTTTAGGGCATTCTGTGTCTTTAGCTGCAAAGTACGACTTAAAGGGCACGGTAATAGGTGCTGATGGTAAAGTTAAAGTCGAACTAGCAGGCACAAAAAAGGATGCGCGGACTAAAAAAAATGGTGCGTTTAAATTAAGTAATGTTCCTGAAGGGGAATATACACTTCAGGTTTTTCAGGATAAGAAAGTTATCCACGAACAATCTATTAATGTAACGGAAGATGACGACAACTTAAAAGTTAAAGTTGGAGCTTCTTCTATTGCTCCTGTTGAAAAAACTGTTTCATCATTGACACCAGCTTCAGTAGCAACATCTGCAAATCCAATTGTCGAAAGTTCGCCAATTCCGCAAACTGCTGAGTCTTCTGGCGGAGCTTCAAATGACTTTATTGTAAATGAACTTAATTTTGAGATTAAAAAATTAACTGCTGAATTCAAGCACCTTAGTAGGGAGATGGATGATCTTAAGGCTTTAAGTAAAATGTGGATTAATCCTTTAACTATTTATTCTAAAGAAATAATTTTAAAAAATGGTAGTACTGTTTTTGGTAAAATTGTTTATCAAGACGATAAGTCCTTAAAAGTTGAAACTTTAGTGGGTTATCTTATCATAAAGCGTGATGAGGTAGTTCGAATAGTAGACAATGTAATTACTGAGGATCAGCAAGAATATGTTCCGGAGCAAATTAGAGAAAGTTATGCCCCTCCACCTATGCCAAAATTAACAGTTCCAAAGTATACTTCATCAAGTATGTCAAATAGGGATGCTGGCCAAAAATTTTCTGCTAATTGCGTCCTCATGGGAAACATTACTGAAAAGAAAGACAGCCAAGGTAATATTGTTTTTAATGGTGAAATTAAAAACATCGGTGGAAGAAGAGCTGATTTTGTTAAAATGGATTTTGTTTTTAGAAAAAATTGGAGCGGCGAAACCCGAACGCTCACTACTTTCATACAAGGTTCATATAACACTTTTGACAGCGGTATTGTCTCTGATGCGAGTTTGCTTCCAGGTGCTCTCGGAAAATTCGAATTATATGTTCCACAAGATTTTGGATCATTCATAGGATATTCCTACGTTATTGATTGGGAAGAGTATCAATAAAAATATTCCAAATATGTTTAAATACTTTTACATAATATTATTTTTTTCAATGTCTATGGCGGTTAGTCAGAATGGTGCTGGCGATACATTTTTCCTAGATATGGGCGTTGTTATCCAGTCAGAAAACAAAGGGATAGCATTGCCTGACTTTTCTTCTCCGACACCTAGGCTAAAATCAAATAATATTGTCAAAACAATAGAATCTAGTTCTGTTTACATGGCGACAACATCTGATATGATTTCATCCTTGGATAGAATCACATCCCAAGTTACAGATATTGAAAAAGATTTTGAATCGAAACTAGACATGCTAGAAATCGAAAACTTTAATTTGAGAAATCAAATTACTGGACTCAAAAAAAGGTTGAACGCTGAAATCTTAGATGCAAGTCTTATCGATGTTAATTTAGAGAAACCGCAAAAAGAATCATCACTTCCTTATGAGAACATCACAAAAAATTTAGAAATGAATGAAGTTGTCGCGCATTCTAATGATATTTTAACTAAAAGATCAGTTTTACAAAGATTTGATTTTGATATTTTTACTGAAGGCGTTATTCACTATAATAATGAAAAATATTACGATTGTATTAGTAGTCTTAGCGTGCTGCCTGTGGATGATAATAGTAATAAAAACGCTAGTAAGACTTTATTTCTATTAGCTGATTCGTATGAAAACATGGGAAGATATAAACAAGCTCTTAATCATTTAGATAGATTGTCATTGGCTAATGATGATGAGTATTCAGATTTAATTTTATTTAAAAAAGGTATAATTTACAGAAACATTGGCATGGTGATTGAAGCGCAGAAAGCGTTTCAGGAGCTAGTTGAATCATTTCCCAAAAGTGAATTTAAAATCTTTGCTGAAGAAGAAATCCAAAACATATAATGAGAAATATTAAAAACATTTTAATCTTTTTTCTTATTACTTCAAGTATGATTTTCGCATCTGCCAGGGTTGCATACACTCGACCAGGGCTTATGATGAGAATTCCAACATCAAGCATTCAAAAAGCTCCGTACATATTTAGAACGGGTTTTGGTGTTGAGTTGCATAATTTTGATCCAATAAATACCGCAAAAGGTGTTTATTTTGACATGGAATTTGGCAAGGGTTTTTCAGCTGGTTTTTCAGCTGTCCAAGGTGGTGATACTACCTCTTTAGACCTAATTTCAAAATCTCAATATTCGCCACAAGTAGAATTCGGTTTTCACTTTCAGCAAAGAGTCTTTGTTTACAATGATATTTCTCTATCTGCTGGATTGCAAGATATTGTTTTTCAAAACAACCAAGATGACGAACAAGTTTTAAGTTTAAATACTGATCTATTGTCTTTTTTTCTAGTTTTAGCTAGTGAAAAAGACTTAGGTGATTATAAAATGAGCACTTTCATGGGCTTCGGTACAGGAGGCCTTGGTCCAATGGATAGTGTCAAAGTAATAAGTGATTCAACGCAAACGGCAAATGCGGGTGTCTTTGTTGGATTCTTATTGAAAACACCCTACTTCGGTAGAAATGGTGGAATGGATATTGTGGGTGAATTCGATGGAACAGGTGTCAATGTGGGACTCCGCATCCCCCTTACCTCGGATTACCGCCTGAACCTTGGGTTCACCCACATAGAGCGTTTACCAAGTTGGAAAACGCGATATTGGACAGGCCATCCTGCTTTCACAATTGGATTTGATATGGCAGTCCCTAGAATTGGAGGGAGTTCGAGATCTTCAACTAGTGGGCCATCAAACCAGCCTTTATCAACCGCAAACCTGGCGTTTTCTAATGATGGAACTGTGCCAGCATATATGGATTCAACTATTGCTATGGCAGATTTCACAGTTATGTCATTAAGGGATTCCATGTTGATGATGAACAATGAAATGCGAAATTTAATGGTTCAGCTTTCAGCCTTGGAGCAGGAGTCACAATTTCTTGTTGACTCATTGAAACAATTAAAACTCGGAAAAAATGTTCAAGAAAAAAATATGAATGAATCAATGAGACATCTTTCACGGAGTCTTCGCTTCTTTTATGCTGGTGATTTTCGTGAAGCTTTGAAAGAAGTTGATTTATCATTGGAACTGAAACCTGATTTAGCTCTAGCTTACGCTAGACGTGGTTCTATATATTACAAATTAGGTGATGTTCAAAGAGCCACAATTAATTGGAATTTAGCCCTTAGGTTAGATCCCGAATATGATGATGTAAGAAATATTTTGAAGGCGCTTCATGAGAACCGTCTCAAAGATGCTAATTTATTTGAGGAGTAATTTATGGATATTGCATTAATTATAGGTGTTGTACTCGGTTTAGCTGCTATGATTGGTAGTATTGCTTATGCTCTATTTGTTGAGGGATCAGCAGGGGGTTTTGGTAATTTTCTATCAGCACCTAGTTTTGGAATTGTATTTGGAGGTATGATAGCCTCTATTTTTGTTGCATTTCCGATGCCACACGTGGTTGCGCTAGGAAAAGCTATTGGAGCAGTGCTTAAACCAGCAGATGATAAGATGGGTGGATTAGTCGACGAAGCAGTTGAAGTTGCAGATGTCGGACGAAAAGGAGCAGCTGATCTCGAAAAATCAGTTGATAGTATTAAAAATTATTTTTTTAAAGATGGCGTGCAAATGGTTGTTGATGGCTACTCTTTAGACGAAATCACAGAAATTATGGAAACCAGAATTGAATACAGAGAGAAAAGGGAAAATGTTCAGAAATCCATGCTTAAATCTATGGGCGACCTTGCTCCTGCTTGGGGTATGGTAGGAACTCTAATTGGTTTAGTACTCATGTTAGCTGGTTTTGGTGGAGAAGGTGGAGCAGATAACCTTGGTGGTGGTATGGCGGCAGCGCTCATTACGACTCTTTATGGAGCTGTATTTGCCAACTTGTTTTTTCTTCCAATGGCAGATAAAATGGGTAATAAAACTACTCAAACATCTATGTCAGCAGCGCTTTTAGTAGAGGCTGCTCGATTGATACATCAAAAGAAGCACCCATTAATCGTGCGAGAAAAATTAAACTCTTTCATTCCTCCTGGAGAGTGGAAATCAGAGGGCTAAGGTTCTTTTATGGCTGGAGCAGAATTCAAAAAAGGTTATAATAAAGGTTTCGCAGCTGGAGCGGACTCTGTTGAAGAGGGGCTTCCTGGATGGTTTGGAACGTTTGCAGACATGATGACTCTATTGTTTGCTTTTTTTGTATTATTAGCTGCTATTTCAACAATGGACCCTGTAAAGTTACAAGAGATGTCTAATTCTGAGGGTAAATCTCTTGGTAGTAAAATCAAATCTTCTGGAAAAGCCGAACTTGAAGGAGAGTTTGAGCCAATTAAAAATTTAGCTGCCATGAAAAAAGAAATGGAAGAAACCATTGAAGAAATGAAAAAAGAAAGCCCTAAAGGAGATCCTCCCATTGATATTCAAACTAGTTCAAAAGGGCTAATAGTGAATATTAAAGGTGATTACGCTTTCCCGATTGGTAAGGCATCAATGAAAGAGGAGTTAAAAGGACTTTTAGATGAAGAAATAATACCTAAAATCCAAAATAGTCCATTCCAGGTAGAGGTCGCTGGGCATTCAGATTCTGATAGAATGCCAAAAAAATGGAGGAAAACTTTTGCAACTAACTGGGAACTTTCTGCAGCAAGAGGTGCAAGTGTTGTAAGATATATGATAGATAAAGGGATACCCGCTCCAAGGCTATTAGCAGCTGGATACGGACCTTGGGCTCCGCACGGACTCGATAGTGTAAAAAAACAAAATCCGATGTGGAACCCGTTAACTTTGACTTGGAAAAAGGCAGTTTTAACTAAAGATGGTAAAGAAATGCCAACGGTTTTGGGTCTTAATAAAAATGAAAAAATGAAGTCTAAAAACAGAAGAATTCAAATTACTTTTTTAAATCCGCCACATCATGGTAAGGGGCGGTCAGCAACTAGTTATGATGAATAAATACATACCGAGGAGTATTTCATGATAAAAACAGGTTTAAATCTTAAAAAGAAGTTAGCAGTATTTATGCTAGCTGGTCTTTTAGTTGGGCAAGGTTCTGGCTACTTAGCACAGAAGCTAATGGTTGAAAATAATATTAGAGAGAGAGTTAAAGATGCTTTATCTAAAATTATTGACAATAATAAATACGTTATAAATGTTGATATAGATTTAGAGATTAGCGATGAAGTCGAAGAACAAATCACTGTATTGGCTGAAAGAGAATCAAGGCGTTCAGTAGTTGAAGATTCAAATGAAGAAACCGAAACTGAGAAATCATTATCAAGTATTCAACAATCTATAGAATCAGAAGAAACATCTGAAAGGTCGAGTTATTCAGTGGGACTACCTATACCTGGGTTTGAGATGGACTTCACTAATTCAAATAAAAGTAATAAAAAATCTGAAGAACCGAGACCACCTGTGATGTCTGTTGAAACTAAAAAACCTATTCAGGTTTCAAGTGTTGACAGGGACGCTAGCGAACCTAGGGTTGATAAGGTTTTATCTAGAACTCGTCCTTCAAGAGCAGAAATTAAAAAAATGTATATTAGCTTGATTTTACAAGAAGGTGCTGCACCAGAATTAATTGAAAATATTCGTCAATTGACAATGGCTGCCGCAAAATTTGATAGAAATCGTGGTGACAAGCTTACTATTATGACAGCAAGTTTTAGAGAAAAAAGAGATCAGCGCTCCGCAGAGCAGATTATGTTGAAAAACATCGCTGAAAAAATTGAATTATTAGAACAAAAAAGAGAATACGAAGAAAACACGCAAGATGCTACATGGAAAGATGAGTTAACTAAATACAGGGATGAAGAAACTGCTAGACGAGAAGATGATAGAAGATTTTTCGAAGGTCAGATATCGCAATTAGAGCAACAGGCCAAAAACAGAGCTTATAATCAAGAAAAACAAGATATGCTGTTGAGAGACTCTCTGAAGTTAAAAAAATTGAATGACGAAATTATGGCGCTTAAGTCAATGCTAAGGTCTTCTGAAAGAAGAGATAGTTTAAAAACAATCAGTAAGCAAGAACGAATTGATTCTCTAAGGTATGTTAGTCTAAGCAGTGAGTTAGATGAATTAGCAAAATCTCTTCAAGTGGCAGTAAAAACCAAATCAAAAGATGAAGAAGTTATAGCAAAGCGTAAGATTCAGGCTGAGATGGAAGATAGAGAAAAGCAAAAAGAAGAAAGAGAAAAAGAAATTTCTGATAAGATTCGTGAGCTTGATAGCGTCCAAGAAGAACTTGATCAGCTCCATGAAAACATGGAAAAAGAGAGCGGGAATACATTTATTATTTTAATTGCTCTAGGCGCTATTGTCTTTTTATTAATAATTGCATTAATTTTTATTTTATTAAAAAACAATAATAGGCAGGCTCCTGTCCCTCCTTGGATGATGCCTCCACCTCCTCGTAAACCAAGGAGAAGAAAAAGAGAAACTTCAAAAGAAAAAAAACCTATTGAAGCAAAAAAAATTGAAGAGCCAGCAGTTGTCGTACCTGAGCCAAAGCCTGAGCCAAAGCCTGAGCAAGCTGAAGTAAGCCAACCTGCTGAAAATACTTCTGGGCAAGAAAGTTCTTTACCATCAAGTGACGATGATCCCGATGTCGTTCGTAGTGAAATAAATGATATCCGGAAATCAGTTGTATCCATGAGTGTTGGTCAGCCAGATAGAACTACAACTATTGTTAAGGAATGGTTAGAACAACCAGAGCCTACACCTACAGCAGAGCCTGAGCAAGAATCTGCTGAAGATCCAGCAGATGGTAGTGATTCTGAAGAAAAAGAAAAGTAAGGATAAGAGGTTAAGATATGATTACAGATTATAATCGCCTATCAGGGCTTCACAAAGTCGCAATTCTTTTCTCAGTGCTTGGTGAGAGTCTTGCTATGTCTCTTATTAAAGGCTTGTCTCGTACAGAAGTTCGAAAAATACGAGCAACTATTCGCGAAATGGGTAATGTTTCCTTTACTCTAAAAAGACGAGTTATGGAGGAATTTTATTTTGGGTTTCTGAGCGAACAATTCTCTGATGAAAGTGATAATAATGAAGACGAAGGACCTATTAAGCCTTTTGAGTTTTTAACTGAAATGACAGATGAGCAACTTATTGCATTATTAGCAAATGAAGATGTCCCAGTTGTAGGAATTGCATTAGCTCAATTAGACGCAGGTAAAAGAATGACTATTTTAGAGCGAATGAAGCCTGAACAAAAAGGTAAAGTCCTTATTGAACTTGGTAGTTTACAAGAAATTCCATTAGAAGCTATTGTAGAAGTAGCTGGGAAGCTTAAAGAAAAAGCATCTTATCTACCAAAACCAGTAGAGTTTTCTAGAGGGGGAGCGAAAGAAATTGCTGACTTAATAGGAGAAATGGATGCAGACGAAGGTGAAAGATATATGCAAACTCTTCAGAATGAAAATTCAGAGCTTTATAAAGCTGTAAAAATGCTTGTTCTAACGTTTGAAGATATTTTAGATAATTTCCCAGATGGAATTTTAAGAGATCTTTGTAATAGTGTTGAGCTTGATTCTTTGTCTATGGCTATGAAAGGCATAGATCAAGAGGTCGTAGATAGGGTAGTGGGTAATTTGCCTCAAAAGAAACAAGCCATGTTTGAACCAGTAGAGGGGCCTAAACCAAAAAGAGAAGTTGATGATGCTAGAAAAATTATTGTTTCTGCAGCGAAAGAAATGGAAAAAGAAGGAGCTTTTAATTTAGCTGATATGATGGGCGGCGGAGAGATGGTAGAGTAGCATTATTGTTCTACAATTAATTGTTTTAAAAAAGCCCCGGTATCGGGGCTTTTTTAATTAATATAATTAAACTAATTCAGCTTGTGCGGCTGAAAGTCTTGCAATAGGAACACGGTATGGAGAGCAGCTAACATAATCTAATCCATTATTTCTGCAAAAATGAACAGAATCTGGGTCACCACCATGTTCACCGCAGATACCAATTTTTAAAGATGGATTAACTTCTCTTCCATACTGAACTGCCATTGTTACCAATTTACCTACACCTTTAACATCTAAACTTTGAAATGGATCTCCTGGTAAGATCTTCCGATCTAAGTATTCAGGTAAAAAAGAGCCTATATCATCTCTGCTAAAACCATATGTGGTCTGAGTTAGATCATTGGTTCCAAAACTGAAAAACTCTGCATGCTCCGCAATTTCATCTGCAGTCAAGCATGCTCTTGGCAGTTCAATCATTGTACCAACTAAATAGTTCAGTTTTAAATTAAATTTATTTTCAACTTCTGAAGCTACAGTACGAATTATTTTTTCTTGGTCTACATATTCTGTAACAGTTCCTATTAAAGGTATCATTATTTCTGGTAAAACATTTAGACCTTCGTTTAATAGTTCTGCAGTTGCTTCCAAGATAGCGCGTGCTTGCATTTCAGTTATAGCAGGATAAGCAATTCCCAATCGGCATCCACGGTGACCAAGCATTGGGTTTAATTCATGAAGACTTGCTATACGTTGGCTTATAACTGACTTGTCAATTCCTATATTATTTGCTAATTCAGTTATCTGCTTATCATCTAAAGTAATAAATTCATGAAGAGGAGGGTCTAATAGTCTAATTGTTACTGGCTTTCCTTCCATCGCTTTTAAAATTTCTTTAAAATCTTCTTTTTGAAATGGTAATAATCCCATTACAGCTTTTCTTCTGTTATCATCATTTTCTGACAGTATCATTTTTCTCATAGCAAGAATTCTTTTTTCATCAAAAAACATATGCTCAGTTCTACAAAGACCAATTCCTTCAGCACCAAATTTTATTGCTTGTTGAGCATCTTCAGGACTTTCAGCATTTGTTCTTATCTTTAACTTTCTATATTCATCTGCCCAAATCATTAATTCTTTATATTCATTATTTTTATCTGGATCTGCTGGTATAAGATCTAATTGGCCAAGATAAACTACACCTAAGGTACCATTCATTGTTATCCAGTCACCTTCATTTATTACTTTACTGCCAATTGTTAGAGTCTTTTTTTCTAAAGATATATTGATTTCGTTACATCCTACAATACAGCATTTTCCCCACCCTCTTGCAACCAATGCAGCATGAGAAGTCATACCTCCTCTAGCAGTTAAAATTGCTTCAGCAGCATGCATTCCATGAACATCTTCTGGCGAGGTTTCTTCTCTAACAAGAATTACTTTTTCGCCCTTAGCATTCCATGCCTCTGCATCATCAGCTGTAAACACCACTCTTCCTTTTGCTCCACCTGGTCCAGCTGGAAGACCTTTTGTCAATTTTATAGCTTTATCTTCACTAGCCTTATCTAAAGTTGGGTGCAGTAATTCATCAAGTTGATTTGGGTTGACTCTCATTAGAGCAACTTTTTTATCAATCATCTTTTCTTTATACATTTCAACAGCTATTTTTATTGCAGCTACGCCATTACGTTTTCCTACTCTGGTTTGTAGCATCCATAATTTCCCCTCTTCTATTGTAAACTCGATATCTTGCATGTCAGAGTAATGTTGTTCAAGTCTGTTTTTTATATTAAAAAGCTCTTCATATATTTTTGGCATTAAATCTTCTAATGAAGGTAGGTGATTTGTTTCTTCTGTTTTTGTGTCTTCATTCAATGGGTTAGGAGTTCTGAGTCCAGCAACGACATCTTCACCTTGCGCATTAGTAAGCCACTCGCCAAAGAATTCATTTTTGCCTGTAGCAGGGTTTCTTGTAAAAGCAACGCCAGTTGCTGAATCTTCCCCAGTATTTCCAAAAACCATAGTTTGAACATTTACAGCTGTTCCCCATTTTTCTGGTATATTTTCAATTTTTCTATAACTAATTGCTCTAGAACCATTCCAACTTTTAAAAACGGCTTCTATTCCGCCCCATAATTGATCTTCAGCATTATCTGGGAATTCTGACCCGAGGGATGTCTTTATCTCATTTTTAAATATTTCTATAACCTTTTTCCAATCATTTTCAGATAAGTCGGTATCATTTTCTAAATTGTTGTTAGACTTGTAAGTAGATAGATGATGTTCAAGTTTATGTCTAATTCCTTTATCTCCATCCGGTTCGATACCTGCAGCTTTTTCCATTACTACATCAGAATACATTGTTATAAGTCTTCTATATGCATCATAAACAAATCTAGAGTTATTAGTTTTTTCAATAAGCCCGGGTATTGTCTCACTTGTTAATCCAATATTTAGCACTGTTTCCATCATACCTGGCATAGATTGTCTTGCTCCAGATCTTACTGACAAAAGTAATGGGTTGTCTGCATCGCCAAATTTTGTGCCCATTATGGATTCAACTTCAGATAATGATTTTTTTACTTCACTAGTTAGGCTTTCAGGGAACGACCTATTATTTTTGTAATACTCTGTACAGACTTCCGTGGTAAGAGTAAATCCCGGGGGGACAGGAATGTCTAGCAAATTCATTTCTGCTAGATTTGCGCCTTTCCCTCCAAGTAAATTTTTCATATCAGCTTTACCATCTGCCTTACCATCACCAAAATTATATACATACTTCATTTATTTAATCTTTCTTTTATTTTGTCTATTAATGTTACTTGAATTATTTATAGATATTTGAAATCCATGGTTTAAACTTAAATTCTTTTTTTAGTTTTATGGAAACTTGCTTTGCTACAGAAATCATTTTGTACTCACCATGCTGGACTCTGAACCAAGTTCTCTCTTTTACCCAAGCTTCTGTTACTTTTGAGGGATAACCCAAATTTGTCATTTTTTTTGCTAGATTTTCTGCTGCTTTTTTATTCTCAAAAGAGTTTAGTTGAATTGTGTAATACTCGGTTTTTCCTTTTTTGTCTTTTTTTAATATTTTGTGCGGAGGCGATGTTTTGACTTGATTAGCCAATTTAATAATAGGTTTTAAACCTGGCTTCTTTTTTTTAATCGTTTTTATGATGTTTATAGCTTCGGCTTTATTGATATAACCACTTGAAATTAACTTGTAGAAATCGCTTCCTTCAGAAGATTTAATTTTTTCTAAAGATAATGAAATATTATTTAAAGTTAGGTCTTTAAATAAATTTTTTGCGTTATTCTCATTTCGGAAAGATGCTATTTGCACATAGTAGTTTTCACTATTTATGGTTTTTGACAGATTTTGTTTTTCTTCTGGAGGTTGGTTTAATTTTGTTGGAGGTGCTTCTTTTAGCTTTTTAATATTAATGTTTTTTTCATTGTTATCTTTTTTTATATCAGCTAAATATATGGCTTCTAACCAACCTTCTTTATTATTGAAAATAGTTTTGTAGTACACTTTTTCATTGTCCGTAGCGCTTACTACTATTTTTTCAAGTGCATTTACTTTGATGAAAGCAGGAATTTCATCAATTATTTCTTTACTGAGGACATCTCCATACAGACTTGCATCTTGCTTAGTTACAAATGTTATTTCAACTGTTTCTTGTGACAGTATTTCATTTTGATTACCGCATGCAGAATGGGATGTTAAGGTGATTAAGATGAAGAGAATAACTATAAGATATTGGGATAATATTTTATAGTTTATATTTTTTAAATGATTATATCTCACAAGATTGCGACTAATTGTTAGTAAGATAATATTAATAAAAGTAATTAAAAAACAGGGGAGAAGTATCTTATTTCTTTTAAATTCCCTTTATTGTTATAAAAATACCATTTATCAACCATTTTTCCACTTTTATATGCACCCTGCATTTCTTTGCGTGTCTTATCATAATCTCGCCAACTCGTCCAGGTACCGTCTTTTTTCCCATTTAGATATTCACCCTCTGTAAGTTTTCCATCCTCAAAATATGCTATCCATTTCCCGTTTTTGAGACCTTCGTTAAAAAGTCCTTCCTGAGTTTTTTTACCGCTCTCATTGTAAAACACCCACTTACTATGCGCATTACCATTTTTTAAGGTACCTTCTTTTTCTTTTTCTCCATTTTTATAATAAAATGTCCATTTACCATTGTAAATACCATTTTCATAGGTACCAATATCTTTTATTTGTTGGTTAGAGTAGTATGTTGTCCATAAGCCGTGTTTTTTGCCATCTTTATATGCTCCTAAAGTTTCTTTTCCACCGCTCCATGTTCCTCTGGGTTGAGGCTCTGGAACAGGCATTAAAACAACTTCAGGGACTTTTTTGCTCTCGTACCACCTAATCCAAGGTCCGTCTTTTTTACCATTCAGTAATCTACCTAAAAATAAATACTCTTCTTCTTTGTTTTCATCTGCGATTACACCGGTAAACGGTTTGGTATTATCATTAATTTTATAGAGTAGTTCAGTTTCGTCAATTTTAGATAAATCTTTAAATTTTACATGGTCAAGGTTTTTTCCGTAGTCAAAAGTAAAATCAACTTGCCCATCTTTATTCCAGTAAGTCCAAACACCTTCGGGTTTAGAAAGATTTTTTTCAATATTGGCAGATAAGTTTCCTTCTTTCTTCTTACTACCGTTTTTATAAAAATATGTAGTTAACCCATCTTTAATATTCTTTTTGTGGAACCCTTGTTCCATAATTTGGTCACTATTTAAATACCAAGTTACCCATGGGCCATTTGCTATCTCTTTTCCTGTTTCAGATTCTCCTTTATAAGTAATCATTTTTGACCTGAAACCATCAATCCAAGATGTTGCAGGTCCGTTAAGCTCTCCGTTTTTCCAAAATTTTTCGTATTGTTTTCCTAGACTATCTGACGAAGAGATAACCCATTTAGTTTCTCTTCCATTTAGGAGATCATTTGAATAAGTAAGCTCTTGAGTTACAGCTCCATCTTTATTGTAGTAAAGCCAAAGTCCAGATCTTTCATTTTTTGAAAATGTTCCCTCACTGCTTTTTATTCCTGTTGGAAACCACGAAAACCAAGCGCCCTCCTTTAAGCCGTCTATGTAGTATCCCTCTTCTTCTTTATTGTCGTTTAAATACCACCACCAGCTCCACAATTCATTACTTTCATCTTTATAGACACCATCTTTGTATTCCCAGTTTCCATTTTCTACATATTTAAGAGTGGGGTCTTCTTTATACCATTTTGTCCATCTGCCATGCGGGAGCCCTTTTTTATACCGTTGTTCTTCTTTTAGATGCCCATTATCAAACCAATATTTATATAAGCTATCAACTTTCCCGAAACTAAAAGTTCCTTGTTCCTTTGATTTACCATTATTATACGAAAGAGACCATTCCCCGTGTTTTTTACCTCTATAATATTCACCTTGGACTTCAACTTGTCCGTTATCATACCACTGAACCCATTTACCATCTCTCGCACCATCTAAAAATCTTCCAAGAAGTTTGTATCCTCTTTTACCACCAATTTCTTCAACGATTCCAGTATAAGGCTCATATTTACCAATCTTGTAAGTAATACCATCACGTTCTTCAATTTCACCTAAAGTGACTCTCTCTAAACCATCACCGTAATCAAATTTTAGCCACCTTTTTCCACCTTTTTCCCAATAAGTCCATTCGCCTTCTCTTTCTTTACCTCTCATGATGCCTTGTCTATCAATGTCACCTTCTTTATACCATTTGGTCACATTACCGTCGATTATATCATTTACAAAAGTTTCTTCATGGAGTTTATGATATGCAGCTCCAGAAGAATCATTCCAAACGGTCCATACACCATGTTTTTTTTCTTCTTTGTAGAAGCCTTCTTTGTCTTTGAGCCCATTGCTTCTCCACCAAACCCAGGGGCCATCTTTTTGACCTTCAAGATAGCTAGACTTGAGGGAGTCTACCCCGGTTGTATACCAATAATGCCAAGCACCATCTCTATCACCATTTTTAAAATTTTTATGAAACTTTTTGTGCTGATCACTTGAATCGCCAAACCATTTAATATGCGGCCCATTTTTAATACCAGTATTATAATTTATTTCTTCACTTTTCTGTCCGTTTTTACCCCAAAAAACCCATTTATTGTGTTTTTTGTTATCAATGTAATCTCCATCTTGTTCTTTGATTATTCCACCTTGGTACCAACGAATGTATTTACCGTTGAGTTTTCCAGCACTATAAGTAGCAAGAAATCTTTTATTACCATTTTCATACCAAGTGTTCCAGGTGCTATCTCTTTCACCGTTTTTAAAGTTTCTTTCTCTTCTTTTTTGGCCATCTTCAAACCATTCTGTCCACAAACCTTCTTGTACACCATCGATGTAAAAGGTTTCTTCTTTTTTAATTCCGGTTTCTTTGTAATAGAGTGTCCACAACCCTTGCTGCTTTCCATTAATGTAGTTTTTTTCTTCTATTTTGTTACCATTAGAGTTCCAGTAAGATTGCAGGCCACTAAACTTACCGTTAGAATAATTTAGTTCAGTTTTTCTTTTTCCATCCTTAAAAAATTCTGTCCATGTTCCATCTCGGTTGCCATTTAAGTAGTTGCCTTGGAGTTTTAATTTTGGTTTAAATTCTGGGATAACTACTTCGATTGAGTCCCACCGTCCATTATTTTCTAGTGTATCTTTAGTATTGGCTTCACCATCTTCACCGTAATCATACCACCATACTTCTTGCCAATATTCTGCCCAAGCACCATTTCGAACACCGTTGGCATAATTACCTTCTACCTTCAGTCCACCATCAGGATATTTAGTAACAACTAAACCATTGTTCTGTGCCCACATTGCAGATAGCAGTAAAACCGCAGTAAGTAACTGTTTCATAGTTTTTATATACATATTTTATACAAATGGAAGGAAAGCAAATATATTTCTACCTCCCCTCGGATTCCTTTTGTATTATAAATTTAAAACAACAATACCACAAAGTCAAAAAATGAATGAAAAATTAATTTTTCTTATTTAACCTAATCCAGAAGCTTTGCCCGAATTTGTCGTTTAGGTTTATAAGGCCTTCGTTTGCGTTATTAGTTCCTAGAAAAACGGTTTCCGTTTCAAATTTATTGTTTGTTCTTAGGTACCCACCGCCATCAGAAGCATTACCAATGAACGTAGTTAGCTTACCAAACCTATTATATGTTCTAAAATAACCACTACCTAGAAAAGATCCAGTTTCCCCAGAATTATCATAAATTCTAATTTGACCAGAGCTATCTGCTCCCGTTCCAACATAAATACTTTCTTGTCCACTAAAATTATATGTTCTTAGGTATCCACCTCCATTTGTACCGGTACCGAGAAATATAGTTCTCTCTCCAAATTGATTATAAGCTTGAAGATATCCATCACCAATGTAGGATCTTGTTTCTCCTAGTTTGTCGTAGATACGCAATTGGCCAGAATTATCAGATCCAGTACCTAGGTAAGAAGTTTCTCGACCTGAATTATTATAAGTTCTTATGTATCCACCGCCCATTCTTCCAGTTCCGACATAAGCGGATTCATCACCTTCTCCATTGTATGCTCTAAGGTATCCTCCACCATCTTTTCCAGTACCCACAAATAATGTTGGCTCACCAAAAGTGTTATAAGTTTGCATGTAGCCATTTCCCATATAGCCCATAACTACACCGCGATCATCCTCAACCGTAATGCTTTTAACTACAAGGTGTCCAAGTTCATCGGTCTCAGGTCTAAATCCAAAGATGGATAGAAAAAGTAGAGTGATTAAAACTCCAATTATAGTACTTTTAACATCAATGAATCTCATTGTGCCTCCTGAAATTAAATTTCACTAAAATTATAAAGTTTAATTTAATCATATTCATAAGTAATAATATTAATTAGTATTGGTTCGCCTTGTTCAGATGGTTTAAGCATATCATAGTCATGTACTCTTGCTATGTTTCCATTTTTATCATAACCCATTGTCTTTTTTTGAATTAATCTACTTTTATCATCAAAGGTAGCCTGGATGATTTTTTTATTGAGGCTATTATTTCTGTATTCAATTCTACGTATAAGCTTTTTAGAAGCATCCGTAATTATCTTTGTTTCTCTTCCTAGTTTTTCATCATACAAATTAGTAATAGTTTTTTCAAGGTTTCCATCCATATTATAATGTATTATGCTGCCAACTCTTCCAGATTCATCATATTCAAATTGTTCAGAACCAATTGCATAACCCCTTCTTGAGCTTATTATTTGGTCGACATTACCATCATCATTATAGGAGTACGTAATTTTTTTCATTATTGAGGGATCAAAATTTTCTTCTTTTACAAATATATTTCCACTACTGTCCTTATCATAGATGGTGTGCTCGATTATAAAACCAGCATAAAATTCTTTATGTTCTTTAATCTTGCCATCATCATTGTAATCAAAACTTTCGCCCCAAGGCATATTTTCATTATCTGTATTTAAACCATCTAATTTGTTAGACATATTTACTTTTGACGGATCAAATCTTATTATTTTCCATAAATTACCGTTGCTGTAATATTTATAAAATTCTCGCCACTTCAAAGAGTCGTCATTGGAACTGTATAGGTGTTTAGCTACGAGTTTCCCACCCATATTGTAATCATATTTAAAATGCATTAAACGTTCAATGCCTTCTAGTTTTTGAAGTGATTTTCTATTCTTATAGTTGATGTAGTCATATTTTTTTGATAACGGAATGTTATGTAAATATATAGTGCTATCTAACGTTTGGCGTTTTGAATTATATCTAACAACTGTGGATTGAGAAAGCTCTCTAGTTTCTGTGCCAAAATTCTGTGAGATGCTGTAGCTTTTAATTATTTTTGCATTCGTTTTACCAAATACAATAAGGCCTGGCATTAACAACAATAGTAAAAGTTTATTTACATCTTTGTTCATAATTTTTTGCATATGTAGTACGTTTAAAAATTAATTTTTAATTATTCACTTATTAAATGAATAGGGTCACTCAATCTAAAAAGCTTTTTAAAACTCTTTAAGATTACTATTAAAAATTTAATAAAATCACAAAATTTTCATACTTAAAGTAATTGATTAAATAGCTTAATTTTCTATAAGTCCCTTTATGGTAGGTATTTAAAGAATATTAATTTATTGTTGACATTAGATTAAAGAATGTTTTAATATTAAATCATAGCGGAGTCCAATATGTTAAAAAATATAAAACATATCATTATAGGTGTGTCCCTAATTGTATCAGGGGCCCTGGCGTCAGAACTTAAAGATATTAAGTATGATCCTAAGAGCAATGGTCTTATGATTAGTATTGATTATTCTGAGCCAATACCTGATGATAATATAATAGGCTGGAAATCAGATAGAAATTGGCTTTATATCACTCTATTGGGTGTGAAGCACGTAAATGAGATTAATCCAAAAGCTGATCCAAACAATTTAATTAAAGAACTAGTCATCGACAGTTTTGATGAGTCTGTTCAAATAGCAATTCTTCTTACAAAAAAAATTCATTGGTATGACATTATTAATAGTGAAGGAAATTCGTCAGCTGTTGTTTTCATTCATACAGAGATGAAAAATAATCTTCAAGCAAATTTAAAAGAGCATTTAGATAAAAAAGGAAAATCTGTCTTTTCTGTTATTGCTCAGAAAGGTTTCCCTACATATAACACGAGCTTTCAAGCGGCATTTAATAAAGCTAGAGAGGAACTAGGTTCTAATGCCATCTTTAGATACAAAGGAAAGCTTTATCACACAAATCACCCTGGCGAAGGTTCTGTAAGTGTAGCTTCAAACGTAATTGAAAAAAATAAGTCAGAAAATATAAATGATATTTTTTCCAACTATGCTTCAGCTTCAAAGGATTTTGATAGTTTTGATTCAAAACCTGTTAAATCCGATGAAAAAGCGTATCAAGAAATTGATGAATATTTTATCGAAGAAAACTCCGGTGAGGAGTTTGCAGAATGGTCTGATTTAACAGAAAGTTCTATCGATGATTCTCCAACAGAAAGCAGTCTTTCTTTCTGGGATAAAATGACGGCTGCTAGGGAAGATGATGAAAAAGCAAAGTTATTTGATAATCTAGAATCTTCTAAAGGTCAATTAATTGAAGAGCTAGCAGATCATTCAATAATAAATGATGATTTAGATGGCAGAATTGTAAAAGTTCCGAAAACTTCTTGGTGGCAGAAATTACCTTTTGTGTCAATTACAAAAAGTAGATTTGGTTCTATTAAAAAGAACAGAACTAACAATGAGTTATTACTTGGTCAGTCTGCAATCAGGGTTGATGCAAATTTAGAAGGAGTTCCGATTTATATTGATGGTAGATATGTCGGGCATACCCCTTTGAGAACGCCTATTCGTGTTGAGCCGGGTTGGCACCAAGTTAGTGGGTTTTCTCCTCAATATTTAATGTATTTAAATACTGGCACTGTTGACTATGTATCAAATGACCCAATGTTGAAAAATCAAATTTTTGGAACAGAGACTATATATGTTGAGGGTGGTAAGATTGCCAGGTCTGAGATGAGGTTTGATTATGTCGGGCCATCGCTTCCGGTAAAGAAAAAAAATGGTGGCTGGATGGTTGGCTTTCCTATTTTATTATCTTTCTTCTCATTAATTGCTTGGGGAGTAGCATAAAAGATATCACATCTTTTAATCTCTTTATCAATTAGCCTTACTTCAGTTTTAGATACTCCTTTTGTCAGTTAAAGAACAATTAAAATCATATATTTTATCAAAAAGTATTTCTAGCGAAGAAAGAAAATTGGGTATAGAGGTTGAATGCTTTATTTTCGACAAAAATAATAACAGGATACCTGTTAATAAGGGTAGTTATTTCTCTGCTTCCGATCTTTTAAAAGAGCTTGAATCCTCATCTAATGGAAACTACTCTTTAGAGCCTGGAGGGCAAATTGAATGGTCCAGTCCGCCTTCATATAAATTAAAAGATATAGAGAGAGATTTGCATGAATATAAAAACTCCTTAGATAAAATACTAAAAAGAGAAGGATTTAAATCCTTATATATAGGAGTCGATCCTTTTAACAATCCTAGTGAAATTGATTTAATAGATCAAAAAAAATATTTACTTATGAACGACAATATGGAGAAAAAAGGTTCTTTAGGTAAATGGATGATGCGGAACACTTGTAGTATCCAAATTAATTACGATATCATAGATGAGCCTGATATAGAAGAATTAACTTTTATATTAGATTGTATACACCCTATCACATCTTACTTATTTTCAAATAGTCCTTTCATAGAAAAAAAACCAAACGGAAATTTAAATTTAAGAAATCATATCTGGGAAAATACTGATAGTGACAGATGCAGGTCTTTAGTCAATCATGGAATTTTTAAACGGAAAGATTTGTTAGAGCTCTATTTAGAATTTGCTTCAAAAGTGCCTTCTATTTTTAAACTAGATGATGATCTTAATATTCAGAGCTCTAAGTCTGTGCTTGGAGATGATTTGAAGTCTAGATTTGACAAGGGTTCATTAAGGCCTGAGGACATACAAGCCGCCTTGCATCAAATATTTACAAATGTTCGTTTAAAAAATTTAATTGAAGTTCGAGATATAGATTGTTTGCCTTTTGAGCACATTATGGCTCCGGTTGCATTCATTACTGGTTTAATAACTAATAAAAAAATCAGAAAAGAATTACTTCTTACATTTGAAAACTGGTCATATAGAGATAGGTCTTCTTGGAATGAATTAGGTTCCTCTTTAGATGGGACCTTAATGGGGCCAAATAAAAAAACATTTTTACAGTGGATAGATTTTGTCGGTCAACTATCCTTAAAAGGTCTCAAAAGTCGCAATCTTGGAGAAGAAAAATATTTTTACGATTTTTTTGAGGTTATTAAATCTAAGGGACCGATAAGTAAGCAAATACAAGATAGCTTTACACTATCTGGTCAATCTTTAAACAAATTTATTTTTAGATAAAATAATTTATACTTGATGAAATAAAAAGTAAATGAGTTTAATTTTTGACTCATTATGAATGCTTGTTGTATCATTATTAGTAATCAAAAATTATGAAATTATATTTTAGCTCAAAAATTTTTCAAAAAGCATTAGCCGGTTTGTCTGGAGGGTTCCTTGTCGTGTTCTTAATCGGGCACTTAGCTGGGAATCTGCAATTATTTATTCCTGGGGAATTGGGTCAAAAACAGTTCAACGCTTATGCCTTATTCATGACGACAAACCCTGCAGTGATTGCTCTTTCATATATTACATATACAACGATTATTTTGCATTCGATAGTAACCATATATTTAGTTTTTAAGTCAAAGCTTGCAAGACCAATTAAATATCATGTGAGTTCAGGTAATAGTAATAGTACTTGGGCTTCAAGAAATATGGCTTTTTTAGGCACTATGATATTAATATTTCTTATTATTCATCTTAGGAGTTTTTGGTATGAGATGCATTTTGGTAATATTGGATTCGATAAATGGGGTAATAAAGATTTGCATACTGTAACTGTTGCTGCGTTTCAAAATGTTTACTACACAGCATTTTACATTTTATCAATGTTGATGCTCGCTTTTCATTTATCGCATGGAGTTGGATCTGCATTTCAAACTCTTGGCTTGAATACTTCAAAATACAAAAAGTCAATTACATACATAGGAAAAGGAGTAGCAATTATAATACCATTAATTTTTGCAAGTATACCAATCACATTATATGTTAGATAGCAGAATACCTCCAGGAGATTTATCGAGTAAATGGTCAGACTTTAAGTCGAAAGTACCACTTGTTAGTCCAGCAAATAAGCAAAATTTAGATATTATTATTATTGGTACAGGCTTAGCAGGGGCTTCTGCTGCGTCTTCTTTAGCTGAAATGGGATACAATGTTAAAGCTTTTTGTTTTCAAGACAGTCCTAGGAGAGCTCACTCAATTGCAGCTCAAGGTGGAATTAATGCTGCAAAAAATTATCAAAATGATGGAGATAGCGTCTACAGGTTGTTTTATGACACTATCAAGGGCGGTGATTATAGGTCTCGTGAAGCAAATGTACATAGACTAGCTGAAGTTAGTACAAACATTATAGATCAGTGTGTAGCTCAAGGAGTGCCATTTGCCAGAGAGTATGGAGGTACGCTCGACAATCGCTCATTCGGCGGGGTTCAAGTCTCTAGAACGTTTTATGCGAGAGGTCAGACTGGTCAACAGCTTTTATTGGGTGCTTATAGTGCTCTTAGTAGACAAATAAGCAAAGGCTCTGTTCAAATGTATAATAGACATGAGATGCTTGATGTTGTTATGATTGATGGTGTAGCGAGGGGAATTATTGCTAGAAATTTACTTACTGGTCAGTATGAAAGGCATTTTGGGCATGCAGTTGTTTTAGCTACTGGTGGATATGGTAACGTATTTTACCTTTCAACTAATGCGATGGGAAGTAACGTTACAGCTGCTTGGAAAGCATACAAAAAAGGTGCAATGTTTGGCAATCCTTGTTTTACTCAAATTCATCCTACTTGCATCCCGGTGTCTGGTGATTATCAGTCTAAGTTAACGTTAATGTCAGAATCACTTAGAAATGATGGAAGAATTTGGGTACCTATTAAAAAAGGTGATACTAGAGATCCAAAAGATATACCAGAAGATGAAAGAGACTATTATCTTGAGCGAAGATACCCAGCCTTTGGAAACCTTGTTCCACGAGATATTGCCTCAAGAGCAGCTAAAGAAAGATGTGATGAGGGTTATGGTGTTGGTTCGACCAAAATGGCTGTTTATTTAGACTTTAAAGATGCAATTAGTAGCCTGGGTGAAGATACTGTTAGGTCTCGTTATGGAAATCTCTTTCAAATGTATAATAAAATTACAGGAGATGATCCTTATCATACTCCAATGAGAATATATCCTGCTGTACACTATACTATGGGGGGTCTATGGGTTGATTATAACTTAATGACATCAGTTCCGGGTTTATACTCAATAGGAGAATCTAATTTTTCTGATCATGGTGCAAACAGATTGGGTGCGTCAGCTTTGATGCAAGGCCTGGCAGATGGTTACTTTGTTTTACCTTATACAATTGGAGAGTTTCTATCTAAAGACATAAGAACAGAGAGAATTTCCACTGAAGATGAACATTTTGTTAAAGCTGAAAAAAAAGCTAGAAAAAGAAACGAAACACTACTAGAAATTAAGGGGACAAAAAGTGTAGAAAGTTTGCACAGAGAATTAGGTAAGATTATGTGGGACAATTGTGGAATGTCCAGAAATGAAAAAGATTTAAAAAACGCATTAGTCCAGATTAAAGATTTAAAAAATAGTTTTTGGAGTGATGTATTTGTTCCTGGTTCTGATAACGAGCTTAACACTGAACTTGAAAAAGCTGGTAGAGTAGCAGATTTCATTGAATTAGGTGAACTCATGATATATGATGCTCTTGATAGAAATGAATCATGTGGTGGTCACTTTCGCGAAGAATATCAAACTGAGGAAGGAGAAGCTTTTAGAGATGATGAAAATTATACATACGTTTCTGCCTGGGAATTCAAAGGAAAAGATAAAGAGCCTAAATTGCACAAAGAAGATTTAGATTATAAAGAGGTAACCCCAACCCAGAGGAGTTATAAGTAAGTGGAAAATTTTTCAATTAAATTAAAAGTCTGGCGTCAAAAAAATAATAAAACTCAAGGAAAATTTGTCGATTATGATATTGATGATTTAAATGAGCACATGTCATTTTTAGAGATGTTAGATGTTTTGAATGAACGATTGATTTCTTCTCGAGAAGAACCCATTGCTTTTGAGCATGACTGTAGAGAGGGAATCTGTGGTAGTTGTTCTATGGTCATTAACGGCAAACCTCATGGGCCGCTTAAAGGAACAACAACATGTCAATTGCACATGTATCATTTTAATGATGGCGATAACATAACGATAGAGCCTTGGCGCGCAAAATCATTCCCAGTAATTAAAGATTTAGTTGTCGATAGGACGCCTTTTGATAGAATTATACAATCAGGTGGTTATATTTCTGTAAATACTGGTAGCGCACCAGATGGAAATGCGATACCTATATCTCAAGAAGATGCCTTGTATGCTTTTGATGCAGCTGCTTGTATAGGTTGTGGTGCATGTGTAGCCGCTTGTAAAAACGCATCGGCAAGTTTATTTGTTTCTGCTAAAATTTCACAATTAGCATCTTTACCTCAAGGGCAACCTGAAAGAGATAAGAGGGTTGTCGCTATGGTAGATCAAATGGAAGTAGAAGGATTTGGTCACTGTACTAATACTGGGGCATGTGAAGCAGAGTGCCCAAAAGAAATCTCACAAGAATATATTAGAAAAATGAACTGGGAATATCACAGAGCTAACATCAAGGGCTAGCTAATAAATTTTATTTTAATCTGAAGTTTACTGGGATTGATATCCAAACACCGACTGCTCTTTCTCTTTGCTTTGCGGGTCTAAATCTTGTCTTTCTTATTGCGTCCATTGCGGCTTCATCTAGTCCTGTGTTCGGTATTCCTTTTAAAATTATTGTCTCTTTTACTCGTCCTCTATCATCTATAAAAGCCTGCACAACAACAACGCCTTCAATACCTGCTTCTTGTGCTATCTCAGGGTATATTGGCCTTATTGCACTTATAGGCTTTGGCGGATCGTCATAAGGAATAAACTTTACTTTAGGTCCGCTAGGAGCTGGAGGAGCATCCCAAGCTTCAAAATCATCAAAATCTAAATCATCCAATGTCACATCATCTGCAATATCTTCATCGTCTGTAGGAACAGGGATTGATGGTCTAGCTGGAGGCGGAGTATTATCGATTTGTTGTGTCTGTGGGATGTCTATATTTTCAATGGCAATTTGTTCTACGTTTCCAAACTCCGATTTAGAAACAAACCTAGGAAATATTAAAAACATAAAAACTAGACTAAATATTCCACAAAGACCAGCGACTCTTACTACGATAGGGTATTTGCCTTTAAGTGGGTTTGTATTCAGCTTCATTAACGAACGAGTGTTTTTGTAGAGTAGTTAAGTTTTAAAGCATCAGCTTCGCGTAATTCTTCATGAATAGATGATATAAGTTCCATTTTTGCCTCTTCATCAGCTTTTAACGATACAATTAGCTGTGGGTCGGAGACCCTTTTTTCATACATTATTTTTGCTACATCTTGAACGGCAAACAACCTATCGTTTATTGAAACTAATCCTTCTTTAGATATCCAAATATGAGCAGTATGTCGTTTCCCTTTTAATTTTTCGATTTTTTCTGCTTTTGGAATATTTACGGGTAAACCAGAGTACTCACGCAAAACGGTTGTTACCATAAAAAATATTAGAAGCATGAAAATAATATCAGGCATTGAAGAAGTTGGTATCTCACTTGAGATTTTTGTTTTTCTTGAAAAATTCATTAGTTCGAGTTAGCTATAGATATCTTTTTTGCATTAGCAATTTTTAGTTGGTCAAGAACGCGTATATAATCGCTGTAGTCTGTTTTTGGATGTGCTTTAACCGAAACAATTAATAGCGGATTTTTTGCTAATCTTTTTTTAACTATTCTTCCAATTTGTTCAACGTTGGTAGGTTCTTCATCAAGGAGAACTTTACCCTGAGAGTTAATTAGGCAGTTTATTATATTCTTTTTTTGAATTTCGATTTCTACATCGCCTGCTGGAGGTAGGACTATTCCAAGACCTTTATCAGTGTCTATTGTAGTTGTAACTAGGAAAAAAACGAGTAACAAAAAGGCAATGTCTGCCATAGAACCCGTTGGGATTTCCCCACCCTTAAATCGACGATTTCTAATCATTTAATAAGAATTATTTTGTGTTCTGTAGGTACTCAACAATCTTAATGGACTGTTCTTCCATATCTAAAATAAGCTTATCAATCATGGATACAAAAAAGTTTTGAGAAACTTGCATTATCATCGCAACAATTAATCCAAAGGCAGTAGTCAAAAGCGCTTGGGATATACCTCCTGCAACTACTGCTGGAGAGATATCATTCGCCATTTTAATATCTTCAAATGCTTTAATCATTCCAACAACTGTTCCGGTAAATCCAAGCATTGGAGCAATAGTTATAACAGAATTAATCCAGATCATGTTTTTCTCAAGAAATGCCATTTCAAGCCCACCAGCATTTTGGACAGCTTTTTCGATTTCTTCTTTTTGTTTACCCATTTTAGATAGGCCCGCGTAAAATATAGATGCAACAGGACCTGGTGCGCTTTCACAAAACTCTATTGCTTTTTCCTTACCAGAATCATCGTATGTCGTTTTTACATCTTCAAAAAACTTATCAGTATCAGAACTTGAGTTAATTAGTGAATATGCTCTCTCGCCAACTACAGCAAGTCCAAAGAGTAGTGCGATGAGAATTGGCCACATAAAACCACCACCTTGTACAAAAAAATCAACCATGTAATACCTCCATTAATTATGAAACAATTTATTTTTTAAAAATCTATATAAGCAATTTAATTTATAAACAGCTTATAATTTAATTACGGTAACCCAAGAAAGCATCAGCTTCGTTAAAATATTTTAACGCTTCCGAAACTTGGTTATCTAGAAAAAGCCTGATGCTCGCTGACTCATCTTTTCCCCAGATGGTACCAGCAATTTCACTTTTAATTCTATTATGTATAAAAGATTGATCAACTAGAAGAGAATCAGAATTAAATGAAATCGAATCATTTTCTAAATAATCCAAAAATTGTGAATATATAGATTGGTTTACGTTCCAGGTTCTTTTAAAGTTTTTAAAATCCTTGTAACCTAAATCGTTCTGGTTAGCATATGTTGAAGAAAAATTAAAAATAGGTCTTTCTGGGTTTCTTAAAAGTTTTTGAGTCGTTTTTGTTAATTTATTTTTGTAAGGAACATATTTATCGGGGGTTATTCCACCTCCACCATAAACAGTTCGTCCCTGTCTAGTCTGATATTTTGGTCTTAGTTTTTTTAAACTATCTAAAACAGACTCTCTATCGTTCGCATATAGTTCTTTGTAATATGTTAAGTCATGACCCTCTTCATAAGGGCGTTGTATTAGTCTCCCGCTAGGAGTAAAATATCTTGCCATTGTTATTCTTATTGCGGCACCGCCTTCCAAAGGGAGCTGTCTCTGAACTAATCCTTTCCCAAAACTAGTTTCTCCAATTATTAGTCCTCTATCAAGATCCTGGACTGCTCCAGAAACGATTTCACTAGCACTAGCGGAACCTCTGTTTATTAAGACAATTAAAGAAAAATCATTTCGTCCTTTCTGAGGGTCTGAAATAAATGCTTGGTTTGAATCTGATATTTTCCCTTTAGTATAAACTAAAGTATCCCTTGTGGAAATAAACAAGTTAGAAACTGCTGCAGCTTGCTCCAGATACCCACCACTATTACCCCGAAGATCAAATACTAGCTTTTTAAAATTTTGCTTATCCAATTTATCTATAGCTTTATTTACTTCATCAATAGTCGTTGCTGAAAACCTTCTCAATAATATGTATCCAGTTTCTTCATCGAGCATAGTGGCAGCCCCTACGCTGTATATTGGGATGTCATCTCTAATAATCGTAACATCAAAAGGTTCCTCAAGTCCTATGCGCTGAATAGTTATGTCTACTTTAGTGCCTTTCTTACCTCTTAGTTTTTTAACAACTTCATCTTTTGTTATTTTGTATGCATCATCCCCATTTATAGCAATAATTTTATCTCCAGATTGAAGACCGGCATAATCCGAAGGGCTGTCAGGGACTGGTGATATTACTGTTATATAGCCATGGAGTATATCAAATTCAATTCCTATTCCTTGAAAATTCCCTCTAAATAATTCGTCAATGTTTTCTTGATCTTTCGCTGGTATATAGGTTGAATGAGGATCTAATTCTTCCATTAATCCATGGAATGCACCATCCATAATTTTATCCATGTCGACATCATCAAAATAAAAATGATCAACGTAAGAAATGATTTGTTGCATGACCATTATCTTATCTTTTAGGACTCTGTAGATGTTTTTATTTTTTGAATAAGCCTCTGGCATAAAAATTAATATTGCAAAAACGAAGCCAAATAGTGCAGATGTCACCATAGGCCAGAGACGAGTGACTTTTTTTTCGGACATTATACTTAAAGAATAGTTTGAGGGAGCTATAGACCTAGATATAACATTGTTCTGAATGTTACACCTCTGAGAGTATATTCTTCTGAGTCTCCAATTAAATATCTACTATTAAGTTTCCAGCGACCTTGGCCTATAGTACCTTTATTAAATCCAGCACTAATTCTTAAGCCAACCCTGTCAAGAAGTTGCCATTTAACGGCAACGTACGGTTGAAAATTAAAAAATGTTCCGCTAAGGTCTGACATAACACCAGGAGCATTTGCAGCATTAAAACCTGCAATAGGGGTTCCAGTATCATCTACAGCATAATAATACATCAGAGTAGAGTCAGTACCATCAGCATTTACTTCCCATTCTTTTGACCCGTAGGAAAAATCAAACATTTCGCCCCATTTAGGGTTAGCAGCATATTGATCGATAGATAAATTTAATCGTCCTAGTCCCATCATGGCTCCAGCAGAGATTTCAAGATCTTGAAAAACTGGCATTACGTATTCAATGGATGCGGCTCCTAAGGCAATGGTTATTTTAGCTTCAATTGATGGATTAAAATTTCCATCATAAGGCACTTTGGTTTCATCTTGATATCCAGGCTCACCGGTATCTACATATAATTGAACATTAGTTACTGTACTAATACTTGAGCTGCCAACTCCAGCATAACTTCCGATTCTCCATTTTCCAGTCATGTGAGCGAACCCTTCTCCCCCATGCACCACAAAAGGGGTATCAAATTGATTAGAGTTTAACCCAAGGCTTTTTAGTAAGTCTGTAGCTGGGAATTTTTCGACATTTATGTACATCGGACTATATCCGATGCCACCACCAAAAAAATCTGTAACTGGATATAAATCAAATTGACTATGTCCAGTAGATAGTAAAATTGTAATATATGTTAGTATTTTTTTCACAGTATAAGACCTCTCCGCACGTATTTGAAATCTAACCAATTTATGTACTATAGACTAAATACAAAAGGAATTATATATCAAATTTGATGTATAAAATGCCTAAACTAATTTTTGGGCTTTTTCTTGGAAAAAACGGTGCTTTAACCTATATTTTTTGCTAGAGTAAACGAGGTAAGGGAGTTTATTTCTATATTCTCCTGTGAAATAGACATGTTTTGACCTAAATAATGGTCAACACAGAAAGTATAATTATGCGGAAAAATAATAATATTTTTGGTAACTCCGGGTATTTGCTAGTACTAGTTTTGTGCTACGAGTTTTTATCTGGCGGCCAACTAAATAGAACTAGTGGTCTCTACGATCTCGATGGTGATGGTCGTAAAGAGGTCCTTGTTATTAATAGCTCTGATAGAAGAGCATCATTGATCGAGTTTCAAGGTGAAGTGATAAGTGACACTTTGTGGACCTTTATGCTACCGGTTGGAACTTACTTTACAGACGTTGCTGTATTAGACATTGATAAGAATGGGCAACCTGACTTAGTAGCAACTTCAAAAATTAATGCAGACAGTAATAATGATGGATGGTTATATGTATTTCAAGGGACACTAAGCGGTTTTTCAAATGAGCCACTTATTTCAGAATCATCTGGGCTCAAATTAAAAAATATTCGACCTCTTAACCTCTCAAAAGTTTATGGGCTGTCAAACTATCTTTCTGTGTCTTTTGGAACGCCAGTTCGAAAGACATTGATTTTTCAACCTCAAATACAAAATAATCGGTTAAATATTAAAAATCCTAAGATGCTTTCAGACCCTTTAATTCAAAATGGATATGGGCATATGTATTCTGGTGGATTTAGTTCATACGGAGGTAATTATGTTGCACAATTTTCAGCGGAACTAAATACTTTAAAGGTCTCCGTTTTTAATTCGAATAATAATTTTAAGCATGTTAATACTGAAATTTTAAGCCTTGGTAAAGCTCGTGGTATTATTGGCGCGGAAGTACAGGCTTACAATAATTTGAAAAAAGGTGAAGAGGGGCTACTCATCCCTTTTAGAACCGGAGAGGTTAAAATTCTTAATTTTCAAAATGGTAAAATTAGTTTGGTAGACTCTGAATTTTCCCATGAAGAATTATTTTTAGAAATGGAAAACCCTAATAAATATGAGATCTTAGATTTAGTTAGCTCAAGAATTGAATCTGGATTTTACAATAAAACAATTACGAAAGATGATTACAGTCAGAATAGAAAAGATAAAAATGCTGGAATTAATAGAAAATCTATAGATGGGCCAACTTTAGTTGACTACCTTAATGAAGCTGGAATTGTTAAAAAGTCTAGATCTCAAGATAAAGTTGACATTCCCAATCAAAGTGCAGATATGAATAGTAAAATGTGGGCGGCAAAAGCTTCTGTAAAAGTAGAGCAAATAGATTCTACCTTATTATCATTAACGGATTCTGTTTTTACAAACCCAATTCCAGATGAAGATAAAGAAATTGCTTTTCATAAGACTGTATTCGGGTCTTCTGACTCGGTTACTATTGCAGAAACTTGGGAAGACACACTACGAAACGTTTTAGTGCCTGAATCAATTAACATAACACAAGAAGATGAGGATGAAAAAAACATTGATCTTTACTATGTTATGGCGATGACTCCATCAAAAGGGAGTCAAGACAGATATGTTTTTGATGGAGAGGCGCCATTTGGAATCAATGTAACACAAATTCCGCCTATGGGTGAAGCAACACACTTTCAGCATAGTGTATCTGCAAATACGAATTTTTTACGTAGAGGTAACGATTATGACTTTGCTTATACTTTAAAAGAGCAAGTATCTGATAGTGTAACGACACTTACAATGGTTCATGATATGCAAACTAATATAATATTTATGTCGATTTCCCCTGAGGTTGATTCTATTTCTCAATCTTATCAACCAGAAGCATTTGATCCTAAATTATTTGAATTCCCTGATTATTTTTTCGAAGGGTTTCCAACTAGTTTGGGGATGGACTTTAAAGATAAACTTATAAAATTTTCATTTGATGATTCCGGAGATAGTGTTAATTATCAAGGTCTGTATTTATCCTCAACCACACCATCAACTCCATCTCAATCATTAGCTGTGTTTTTAAATGAGGGGACACTTCAAGCAATTAGAGGTGAGGTAAAAGTTCGTGAAAATGGTTCAAAAAAAATAACTACTCAATTTGACATATCTGGATACTTACAGCCAGCAGCAATGTTCTCCAGGCTTATTCAGGAAGAGTTTTCAGATTCGCTTAAAACAAACTTATTGCAAGGTGCTTATCTTGAAGAGCCTCTTTTTGGCCCAAATGGGAAGCTACCGAAAGTATCTCATGAAAGAAGGCTTCCTGAGGCGCAATTTGACCAAAAAAATCCAAAAATTCCTGTAGATCCACTTAAAGGGATTTACCCTGAGGGTCAAGGAGTAACCACAAACTCTAAGGCGAAAACAGAGATTGCTGCACCCGATCCTCAAGAACCAGTTGATGTTCCAGCCTCTACAGACATAGAAACTTTATCTGATACTTTAAAAATGGAGAGTGCTAAAGTTGTACCAGATTCTCTAAACAGAATTAATATTGGCAACGACAATCTTCCTGAATCGGTAGACCCAGACACTAATAATTCTGGAATTAAAAAATAAATATTTTTGTAAAATGAATAGTACTTTTCAAAAAATAAAAAAACTAGTTCTAGTTGTTAGCTTTTTTAGTTTGACCCTTTCTCAAAAAATTGTTCATATGGATGGTTCATTTGACTTAGATGGGGACAATCTATTAGAATTTATATCATTGGAATTAAACCCTGATAAAAATGTGTTTCCAACGATGGTTAAATACAATGAGATAGATAGGGATGGGTACCAAACAGCTATTTGGGAGTTTGATGCCCCTAAAGAATTAGATGGTTATTTTGTAGATGCAAAAATAGGTGATTTAGATGGTGACGGAATACCAGACTTAATAATCGTCATGAATCTATCTAGGTTTGGAACTAACTCTACTCCTCATGTTTTTGTAGCTGTATATAGCTGGGAGGGAGATTCATTTTCGGAGTTGCCTTCAGTCACATTAGATATTGGTAAACAGGATAGATCATTAAGGTGTAATAATTTTTCAATGTTAGACCAAGATGCCGATGGTGATCAAGAACTAGTTTTATCATTGGGAAGTCCTTATAGAGGATTTGCATTCTTAGATTTAGATAATCAAGGAAGGTTGGTAATAACAAAAAAAATTAGACCAGATGAATTACTCGTTGGCTCAGGGTTGCTGTACTCCGCAATTGTTGATTATGATAATGACGGTTATGAAGATTTATTAGCTATTAGTCCTGAAGGGAATACAATCAAGGCGCAGCCTTTTTACAATATTGGAGGTATTTTTGATTCAGGTCCTCTGATTAGAAAAAACTTTAATGGGATCAGCGGTATTTTACATAATTCTTTCCAACTTACTGATTGGGATGCTGATGGATTTAAAGATGTATTAGCATCATTTAGATCCGGAGATATAATTGCGCTAACTCTCACTCCAGCTACATTGGTTATTGAAAGGGTACCAGTACAACCGGGACCCTTAACCCAAATTGAAATTGCAGACTTTAACCAAGACTCTTACAAAGACTTACTAATGCTTTCAGCGGATATTAACGCTTTAACAATGGTTTCAGGCGAAGATGGTGGAATGGAAAGTATTCGAAATGTTATGTCAAAAGTGCCAGAAGAGATGCAAATATTTTCAATGTTGCCCCTCACTAAATTAGGAAAGTACACAGGAAATGTAATTGTTTCTGGATGGAATGGTAACGAAAATTCTATATATATTTTAGACTTTGGTAAAAAATCAGCAGAATATGACCAAGGGTTTTTATTAAGCACTGATTTTATTTCGGAGCAGTTACCTGATTTACTTTCTAATATCGAAGATGTTCAGCCGGAAGTACCAGAAATATACGTAGAAGTAATACCTGAGCAATTTCCTCAACTTCCTCAGCCAGAAAAAGAAGTTATTACAGAAATGGGCGAACAAAGAATTGCTAGTGTTCCAAAAGCATTGGACCCATCTGTTGTTGAAGGAGAAGTCCTAAAAGAACAGCCAAAATCTGTTCCGCCTAAAAAAGTTATTCGAACTCTTGAAAGTCCTAAAAGTCTTAAAGAGGAAGAGATGATAGGGCAGCGCTTGCCTAAACATGTTTTGCCCCAATATATATTGACACTAAATCAGCCTTTTGAATATATGCTTTTGAGAGATACTTCAGAGTCTTTTCACAGTTTTAGATGGCAAATCTCTCCTCCAAAAGGAATGTTTTTTCATTATGAAAGTCAAACAATTAGATGGGTGCCAAACCAAGAACAATTAGATGCTTTTCCAGTTTCTTATTTAGTTAGAGTAAAAGTTGATGAGATAATGGAATCATTGTCCTCATCAGATAGTAAAAACCAAGAATATAAAACTGTCCCAGTATTAGAGAGCAGAGATGAACAAGTTTGGATTTACGTTAATGACCCACCGCGTTTTTTAACTCAGCCTCTTGGAACTGAATTTGTTGCTGGGGGTTCATTCCAATATGAACCAATTGTTCGAGATAGAAATAAAGATGCATCCTTACAATTCTTTTTAGAAATTGCACCTCCAGGTATGACGATAAATGACGGAGTTTTATACTGGAAATCTGATAGTATCAATGCAGAACAATATGACGTTAGATTAGTTGTCTCTGATGGGTTTGAGAGAGATGTTCAAGAATTCCAATTATCTGCAAGGTCTGGAATTAGAATTTTATCGAAAGCACCCGTAATTGCAACTGTTGGCGAAAAATATGATTATGATGTTAAAGTCTGGAGACAGAGAACTAGTCAAGAAGCTAATTATAAACTATTCTTTGGACCTAGTGGAATGAGGGTTGATAAAAATTCTGGATTACTTACCTGGGTCCCAAATGAAACACAAATAGATACTGTTGAATACGCATTGGTCTCTACCCACGGCGTTGCTTCAGATACGCAGTTTGTAAAGGTATTTGTTAATCATCCACCTATTATTCAAGCAGCACCTGCACCAATGACAAAAGTCAATGTAGGTGCAATTTGGGATTTTGATTTAAAGGTACAAGACCCCAACATAGGTGATAAATTAATTTATACAGCCCATGTCCTTCCAGATGGAATGCGAATGGATGCATATTCAGGACGATTACATTGGGAACCTTCTACAGCTCAAGTTGATTTTCACAAGTTGAGAATTGAAGTTTCTGATGGGTATCTTAGTAAGTTTATTGAATCAGAGTTTTTTGTAAATGCACCAATAAAGATTGTTTCTGTGCCAACGATGACAGCAACGGTTGGAGATGAGTACAGTTACAAATTAATAACTGTTGATAGGAATAAAGGAGCTTTACTTCCTTTTGATAAAGTTGTAAAAGTTGAAGATGTAAGTAACACAAAGATTTATAGTATAAACATATCTGATGATGTAGTTATTCAAAACATCGACAGATTTTTAGGAGATTGGTATAATGCAAAAGAAGTATACTATGTGAACCCTAAATATCCTGCTGATACTTTGGTGTCAAGAGTTAACCTTAAAAGATACGTTCAAGCAGTATTTTACGAAGACAATCGTTTATGGGTAATTGCTTCTACCCTTAATGGAAGAACAATTAAAATAAAAGACTTTCTTTGGGAATTTTTTCAAGGAAATAAAGGAAAACCTCCTCGCTTACTTGTAGAGAGAGTCAACCCAGTTCGTTTTACTCTTACAGAGTTTCCTGAGGGCATGGAAGTTGATGAGTCTCTAGGAGCGATAAAGTGGATACCAAAAAAAGCTCAAACAGATATGCATAGAATATCTGTAATAGTATCAGATGGATATACTAAAGATGAACAAGTGTACGAAGTTTATTCAAATCACTTACCAACTATTATATCAAACACTCCAAGGATGGCATTGGTTGGAGAATTATTTAAATATCAAATTAGAGTTGAAGATCTAAATGAAAGTGCTAATCTAAAATATAGCCTTATAAAAGGTCCACATGGAATGCAACTAGATAAAAGTGGTAAACTTTTATGGGTACCTAAGGCCGCACAAATAAATTACAATGATTTTGAAGTTTCTGTTACAGATGGTTATGGAACAGATATTCAATCAGGAAAAATATTCATAAATAATCCACCTTCTATTATATCTACCCCAAAACCTGTTGGGCTAACGGGGCATACTTGGAGATATAAATTAACCACTGAAGATTTAAATGGAGACAGGGTAACGTATCGTGCTGTTAGATTACCTAAGTTTGCCAAATTCGATAGACGAACTGCTACTCTAGAATGGACACCTAGAAAAAATCAAGATGGGGTTAATGATTTTATTTTAATGGCAGTTGATGAGCATGGAGCAACAACAACACATGATTTTCAAGTACACGTATTCTATGATCCAAGTGCAAAGCAATTAGTTAATAGCGGATGGCCTCTTATGTTGACATTTGTTGGGGTTGTGTTTGC
>CAJQGZ010000133.1 GCA_905478065.1 uncultured bacterium
GCTTAAAATCATTTAAGGTTTAATTTAATTAACCCCAACCAAGAAACAATGGGATAAACCAAAACTCTCATCTTACATAAAACATATGAAATTAGATGTGGGAAAGGATTAAGGGGTAAGGATAACCACCCCACAGAATTACCCCATCACGGTTGAGTAGATAATGTGGGGTGAAGGGGTTGTCCAAAGGAATAATATTAAAAACGTTTTTTAGAAATCAGTTTCCCTTTTTCATAAATTACTTCGGATATCTTGTTTCCATCATAATCCCATTCAGTACTTAAACCTTCTAGTTTCCCACGTTTGTAAGAAAATTCAAAACCCCTACTTCCATCTTCATACCACCCTCGATTTAATCCATGTTCTTTCCCATTTCTAAAATATAACTCAGATGACATTACTCCATTAGAGTAATAGGTCTCTTTCTTTGTTTTAATTAACCCTCGAGATCCTTTTCTGTAATACTCTATGTAACGTATATAATCACCCGTAGAGTCTTTTTCAGTATGAATAATTTCTTGGGAATACATAACCGAACCAATTAATACTGATATAACAAATATATACTTTATCATATAAACTCCATTTCTAATCGTTAATACTACACAAAAGTATCCCCAAGAAATAAAGTAAAACTTGGGGTTTTATTTTTTATAAAGTTATTATTTGTAAATTAGGTGTGATATGAGAAAACCAAAATAGACATCAGATGAATTATGTCACTCAATATGGTTGGGTATTCTGTGTTCTAATAACTATCCTTTTTTTGATAAAATTTATATTCAATATTACGGAAGGTGAATATGACTCTAAAAGTCTTTATGGAAATATAAGTTTAATTGGGCTTTCTTTAATTAGTTATTGGTCAAGAACTGATAAATGAATCCCTTTATAATCATATCTTTCCTTTTCAATTCCTTTAAGGTTGATTAAATGAAAAAACTCCTTCCATTATTATCTGTATTATTTTTGATTTACTGGAGTTGTGAAGATAAAAAAGAACCTCCGACTGAAGTAACCTTGTGGGGAGAAATTTATTCAGTGGAAGACACTGAACGTTTAGATTTTCATCGTAACGAACTTACAGGTCCAATCCCATCAGAGATTTGGAATCTGACGAATTTAACATATTTAGATTTAAGTGAGAATCAATTCACCGGTTCTATCCCCTCAAAGATTGGTAATCTGACGAATCTGACTGTTTTGGATTTAAGTCAGAATCAACTCACCGGTTCTATCCCCTCAAAGATTGGTAATCTAACGAATCTGACTGTTTTGGATTTAAGTCAGAATCAACTCACCGGTTCTATCCCCTCAAAGATTGGTAATCTAACGAATCTGACTTATTTGTCATTAAGTGATAATCTACTAACAGTTGAAATCCCATCAGAGATTTGGAATCTGACTAATCTGACTGAATTGAACTTTCACAATAATGACATCACCGGTTCCATCTCTCCAGAAATAGGAAATCTGACCAATTTGACTAATTTAAGGTTAAGTGATAATCACTTCACAGGTTCTATCCCATCAGAGATAGGTAATCTGACCAATCTGACTGAACTTCATATATCCGGATCGGATATAGGGGTTAATCAACACCCAGGTTCTATTCCACCGGAAATAGGTAATTTGACCAACCTGACATTTTTAAGTTTAGGTAATAAACAATTAATAGGTTCCATTCCACCGGAGATAGGAAATCTGACGAAACTGACTTTTTTGGATTTATATCGTAATGAACTCACAGGTTCTATTCCACCAGAGATAGGAAACCTGGTCAATCTAGAAAAGATATTTTTACATCAAAATGAACTCACAGGTTCTATTCCATCAGAGATAGGTAATATGACCAATTTGATTAGTATCACTTCAGATAATAATCAACTATCAGGTTCTATTCCACCTGAGATAGGAAATCTGACGAAGCTGAGAGGATTGTATTTAAGTCGTAATGAACTCACCGGTTCCATACCACCTGAGATAGGAAACCTAACCAGTTTGAGTCAATTTGATTTAAATAAAAATTACCTCACAGGTTCAATCCCACCAGAGATAGGTAATCTGACGAATCTTACTAATTTAGATTTCAGGGATAATTACCTCACAGGTTCTATTCCATCAGAGTTAGGGAATTTGACCAATCTGTACAGATTGTATCTAGACTATAATCGACTGACAGGTTTAATACCAGAGACAATATGTGATTTAAATATTAATTGGAGTAGTAGTTTCGCTGTTTCTCAAAACCAACTCTGTCCCCCATATCCATCTTGTATTGAAGATTATGTGGGGTATCAGAGAACGAGTGGTTGTGATTAAATGAAAAAACTCCTTCCATTATTATCTGTATTATTTTTGATTTATTGGGGTTTTGAATAGTTTGAACGGGAAATGTTATGAAAAGATTATTACTAATTGTATTACCAATCGGTTTATTTGTATTTAGTTGTGAGGAGGAACAATCTGAAGATATTCCAACTGAAGTAACTTTATGGGGAGTAGTTTATTCGGTAGAGAATACGACTGAAATCAATTTAGGTGGGAGTGGACTGACTGGAGAAATTCCAAGTGAAATAGGGAATCTAACCAATCTGACTTTTTTGAGTTTAGGTGATAATCAACTTACAGGTTCTATCCCATCCGAGATAGGAAATCTGACCAATCTGACTTATTTGAATTTATCCAGTAACTAACTCACAGGTTCTATCCCATCCGAGATAGGAAATCTGACCAATCTGACTTATTTGAATTTATCCAGTAACTAACTCACAGGTTCTATCCCATCAGAGATTGGTAATCTGACCAATCTGACTCGGTTGTGGTTAGACAATAATCAACTCACAGGTTCCATTCCATCAGAGATAGGAAATCTGACCAATCTGACTTATTTGTATTTATCCTATAATCAACTCTCAGGTATTATCCCTGACGAAATTTGTAATCAAGGAGATGGTTCACCTTCTTTATCCAATAACCAACTCTGTCCACCGTATCCATCTATTACAACATCTTGTCTTGTAATTGAAGAGTCTGTTGGAGAACAGGATACGAGTGATTGTGATTAAATGAAAAAACTCCACCCATTATTATCTGAATTATTTTTGATTTCTTGGGGTTGTGAGGATTTAATAAATGATTATAATTAAAGATATATGGAGATAACCTATATATATTGATATTAGCAAGAGAATGTAAATAACGAATCCTTTTAAATGGATAAGTGGAATAGTTGGAATACGTGGAGGTTGGGTTTTTTTACATCTTTGGTTCTTCTCATAAGTTTTGTTGGATATATCGTTTGGAAATATGATGTTAATTTTGAAGAATACGTGTAGAATAGATGGATAGAAATCTATAGCGTAAATATTCTATCCGGAATTTTCATCACTTCCATTTTTGATTCTCATAAGAATAGGAGATAAGTAATATGCTTAAAAAGTATGGATTTTTTTTTGGGTATTACCGTTATTAATGTCAATAAGAGAATTATATCAGATATTGTCTCAAACTAATGGTGACATATTAGAACTTGTTATGTTTATTGGCTTTACTTTCTGGTTTTGGGGAATCTATGTGGGAAAATTCAAAGGTGAATAAATATCTTCAAACAACATCTAAAATAGAAAAAAATGTCTAATCCTATTAATCTGAAGAGATAGATTGATGTGTTAATTATTCAGTATGTTTTCATAGTGTTTGACTAATCTAGTAGATAATTTTTTCTCCGAAAACTTAGAATTTGAGTAATCACGAAGATTTTGTGGTATAAACTCATCATATCTATTATGTACATCAATCATAGATTTATACATATCTTCTACATCATTTTGTTTCGTTACTCTACCTACTTCTTTATTCATAATATCTTCTGAACCACCACAATCAGTTACAATTACAGGTACACCCATTGATATAGATTCAATTAACACAACTCCAAAAGTCTCGTATTTAGTTCCCAATACAAATACATTAGATTTATTAAGTTCATGAACAATCTGGTCTCGGGTTTTTCTTCCTAGAAAAGAGACGTTTTTAACTTTCAATTTTTCTTTTAATGTTTTGAGTGTGCTTTCTGCTGAACCAACCCCTATTATTTTTAATTCTGATTTAGGATGATGCTCATTAAATATTTTAAATGACTCTAAAATTAAAGGAACGTTTTTATGTTTATATAAACTTGAAATTGAAAGAAAAACAAAAGGATCTTTTTCCTTCTTTTTAATATTAGTTGATAAGAATTTCTGAGATACTATATTATTGTGAGGAATCCAATCTGGTGAGTCAGGGATTGTTTTTTTTAGTATTTTACAATAGTCACTTGAAACTGATAAACATAAAGAAGACTTATTACAAATCTCAGATATTTTAGTGTAATATTTTTTATGACGTCCTCGGAAGAACATACTGTTGTGTTCAGTAATTACAAATGGTATTTGATGTTTATCTGAAATTTTTTCTGTTAACCATCCTCCCATCATTACTGAATGACAATGAATAATATCTGGCTTCCCAAATTCTTTGACATACCTCTTAAAAAGAATTAACCCAAGTAACTTGAAAAACAGAATTTGTAAAAATATCATTTTAGGGAACCAATTATTCCACAACATTCTATATGTTCTTAATCCTTCATCATTTTCATAATGAATCTTTGGAAAAATTCTGATTTTTTCAAAACCTCTTAAGTCTTTTAAATCAGGAAATATAATACCAACATCACATTTTTGTTTTAATGCACCCAGTGATTGTTCTCTAAAAAAACTTCCTTCGAAATCATCTTTGTTATCGGGATACCAAGAAGGTATAACTAAAATGTGTATTTTTTTACTCATTCTCGTAATTAAGATAATGTTTTGAATTATTATTTATGGAAATTACCATTGTGATATGTGATTTAAGGTTTTTTAAGGTTTCTAACTCAACCTTTATTAATTTATTTTTTCGTCCTATAATATCTAGATAATTCTTAATGCGGTTATTGAAAATTTTGTTGTTCACTAGAAAAGTTTTGTAGTTATTTTCACACAAAAATTCCAATAATTCATTCTTGTTGGGATTATCATAATTTAACTCAAACCCAATTATCGGTTTATCTTTGTCTAGTATTCTTTTTAATGACTTTAAAACTGGATATTCATTTCCCTCTACGTCAATTTTAATAAAACCAACATCTTTTACTAAAAAATCTTCAATGGGTTTTAAGAGCACTTTTTCCTTTCTAACGTTTTCCCCTTTAATTATACTACTTCTACCCATTCCATTATTGTTATTAGGAATGTAAAATGTAATTTCTTTCTCCTCAGTATCAATACCATAATTAAATGTTTTAATGTGACTATAGGGTTCAGTATTGAGTTTTAATATTTTATAAGTTGTTCTTTGTGGTTCAAAACTATAGATCTTCTTGAAATTATTTCTAAAGAAGATTGTGTGATTCCCAACATTAGAACCTATATCTATAAAAGAACTGTTTATAATCTCTTTTGAAAAAGAGTTTTGAATTAAAATTAATTCTTCTTTTTCGTAATAATTGTCAAATAAAATATGTTTTCCAATATGGTCGTTGTAACATATAATTTGAACTTCATCACTATCACGAAAATATTTGAAATACAATATTTTAAGAATTTTTTTGATCATGTGCATTTATATAAATTAGATTTGAAAATATGTAAGTCAATAAAAATAAAGACATAACTAAACTGTAGTTTTCTATAAAAGAAATAAAATCATTTTTATTAAAGTATATAATTGACAAACTTATAATTGAATATGTTAAAGAATACAAAAATGATGTTTTTTCTTTATTATTTACTGTAAGTACATATGAAAAAGGATGGGATAAGAATGTCAACAGAACCCATGGTAATAAACTCAACACTAACTTCTTAGATTCAAAATAACTTTCATCAATAAAATAATTAAATATTGAGTTTAAACTGAACACTAAAATTAAGCTCATAGTTATTGAGATTAAAAGTAATCCTATAAAATATTTATTTGTAGTTGTTTTAATTAAAGAGGTATTATTACTAATCGTTTCAAAAAAAACTTTTCCTAAACTTAAACTTATCAAACTAAATGGTACTGAAAGAATCTTTGTTGAAAATACGTAAAGCCCTGTTTTTTCTAGACCAAAAAAGTGACTTATCAATAAAAGGAAAACAAAACCTCTTAAAGAGTCTACAAGTACATTTGAAACATTAAATGAAATTAAGTTTTTATTCTTTTGAAAAACATTATACAATATTTTTCTAGTTATTTGAGTTTTATTTTTTATGAATTTTCTGTTAAAGTGTAAATAAGAAAGAATAGAGCTTAAAAGTAATGAGCAGTACAAACCGTAATTTATAAATCCCAAAAACCCTAGTGTAATTTCTAATATAGATTTAGATGAAGTTTTAAAAATATTATTTACTGTGAGGGTTTTATAATTTCTGTTTTTGTTAAACCATGAACCCATTAACAATGAATATCCTAAGAAGTATATTATTGGTGAGCAAAAAAGATATGTTATGTGAACAATCTCAAGTAGAACCAATCCAAGACTTACTAACATTACAAAAAAAGTAAATACTCTTAATACAAATTTTGAACTTTGAATTAAATCCGATGAATTTTCAATTGAGCCTCTAATTAAACCGATATCTAATCTTAATAAAGAAATAGATGAAAGTGTGGTAATTAGTCCAAAAAATACTGAAAAAAGGCCATAAACATCTGGGCTGTAAAATTTTGTTATTAATGGAATAGAAACAAAAGATATACCATAGCTAAGTATAGTTCCCAAAAAGACAATTAAACTGTTTTTTACAAAGTTTTTTTTGATAAATTTTTGTAATTCCATCTATAAAACTTACAGAAAAACACTATAATGGATTCTCATTATCTCATTATGAGGTTTTGTTTATTTTTGTTACAGTTTTTTCAAATTATTAAGCCTTTTCACAAATTTTTTCTACTATTAAATCTAATCTATAGGTAATTATTGGCCCGGCGGCCTTTCAAGCAAGAATGTTTTTCCTCAAAAAATGCTTGTTGATTACATGCGGGTTTATAAGCTTTACGCTTGATTTTTATGCTAAAAATAATATTAATTAGCTTATCCATTTTTTCTATCGGATGCGAAACAAAAAAAGAGCGAAAAGAGGAGCGGGCACTTACTATTTATCAAGAAAATACCGCGTCTTGGGTTAGGAACTTTAATCCACTTTCAACATCGGGAACTGCTAGGTGGCCTACATCATGTGGAATATATGAACCTCTTTTTATTTATAATTCAATGCAGGGTGAATATATACCTTGGCTTTGCACTGACTATAAATGGGAAGATAATAATAAGACGTTAATAATGTACGTTAGAGAAAATGTGTTGTGGTCAGATAAAACCCCTTTTTCATCGGAGGATATTGCTTTTACATTTAACTTGAAAAAGAAACATAAAGGCCTAGATACTAGAGACTCTTGGAGCTATTTAAAAAGCGTAAAAGCATTAAATAAAACAACTGTTGAGTTCAAGTTTAGTCGAATTTATGTTCCGGGTTTTGACGCAATCGTTGGGCAACCAATTGTAGCTAAACATATATGGGAAAAAATTAAAGATCCAATACGTTTTTCAAATCCAAACCCTGTTGGGACAGGACCTTTTACTGAAATTCTACGTTTTGACAATCAAGTTTGGGAGCTTGGCAAGAATCCAAACTATTGGCAACCTAATAAACCAGAAGTGAAAAAACTGAAGTTCCCTGCATTTCCAAGCAATGAACAAGTCACGCTTGCTCTAATTAGTGGAGATTTAGATTGGGCCGGAGCATTTATCCCCGCAATTGATAGAGTTTATGCAAAAAAAAACCCAGAATTTCATAAGTACTGGTTCTCCGAAACGGGGCACACAACATTTTTTTATACAAACACAATGAACAAAGTTTTAAAAGATTCAAAAATTCGGAAAGCTATTAGCTATGCAATTGATAGAAGTTTAGTCGTAAAAGTAGGTATGTATAACTACACGGAACCTGCTCATGTAACTGGTATATCCGGTAAAATGGCAAAATGGCATCCAAAAGATATAGAAACAAAAGAAAACTGGGTTAAATATAATCCAATACTATCTAATCAGATTTTTGATGATGCGGGGTATTATAAAAATAAAAATGGTTTTCGTGAAGATAAAAATGGGGACCCATTATCCTTTGATATAATTGTTGTCTCCGGTTGGAGTGATTGGATTAGATCTGCCCAAGTTATATCGCAGAATCTTAAAAAAGTTGGTATAAAAGCAAAAGTGAAAACATATGACTTTGGCGCCTGGATGAGCAGAATGCAAAAAGGTGAGTTTGATATGGCTATAGGTTGGGCAGAAAAGGGGACAAACCCTTTTCCTTTATATAGAGGCATGATGTCATCTAGGTATATAAAACCCATAGGAAAAGATGCTGACGCAAATTGGCATAGGTTTTCAACTGCTGAAGTCGATTCTTTATTATTACAATTTGAAAAAACATCAGACAAATATGTGATTAAAGATATTTTACATAAACTGCAAAATATATTCATTGATTATGCTCCTGCTATACCTCTATTTGCAGAGGTGTCATGGGGAGAATGCAATACGACTTATTTTACTAACTTCCCGAGTAAAAAAAACCCCTATGCGCCTTTGTCACCAAACTCCCAGCTAGAAAATTTAATGGTATTAGTTAATGTGAAGGTACGATGAGTAACTCTATACGATACCTTACCAGAAGGCTTGGCTTTTATTCTATTGCAGCATGGGCAGCACTTACTCTTAATTTCTTTATACCAAGACTAATGCCTGGAGATCCAGCTGCAATTATCTTTGCAAGATTTAGAGGGAAATTAACACCAGAGGCAATGGTTGCACTTAGAGAAACTTTTGGTCTCACAGATGGCCCGCTACTTATACAATATTTCTCTTATATCAAAAGCATGTTTAAAGGGGACTTAGGAGTTTCTATTGCATACTTTCCAGAGCCTGTTGCTAATATTATTTCTACCGGATTATTGTGGACAATATTTCTTGCGGGCACCTCTCTTGTTATTTCATTTATTATCGGTACTTTGCTGGGTGCAATAATTTCTTGGAAAAGAGGTGGTCGACTTGACTCTTTTCTTCCTCCATTTTTGGCTTTTATTGGTGCTTTTCCATACTTTTGGTTAGCAATGTTATCGCTATATATTTTTGGCTTTAAACTTGAGTGGTTCCCACTTCGGCATGCCTATAGTGATGATGTTACTGTTGGTCTGAATATCCCATTTATTTTTAGCTCCATTTATCATGCTATACTACCAGCAACTACAATGGTTCTGGTAAGTCTTGGAGGGTGGATGCTCTCTATGAGAAATACGATGATTACCACGTTAGGATCTGATTATATAACTCTTGCTAGAGCAAAAGGCCTGTCATCTTGGATTGTAATGTTAAAATATGCAGCCAGAAATGCAATCCTACCAAACTTTACAGGATTTGGAATGGCGCTTGGGTTTGTGCTTAGTGGTGCCTTATTAACTGAAATTATTTTTTCTTATCCAGGACAAGGTTATTTGCTTCTACAAGCAGTAAGATCCCAAGACTTTCCTTTAATGCAAGGGCTATTCATGACAATCACGCTCGCAGTTTTAGCTGCCAATTGGTTTGTGGATATAGCCATTTTATTTCTAGATCCAAGGACACGAAAATAAAATGAATAAGAACAGTATCCTTAAACGATGGGGTAGGGGAATCATAAAAAACAAAAAAGCTTCTTTTGGTATTTACTTTGTTTCCTCACTTATTGGACTATCAATTTTTGGTCCTTTATTTACTCTTGATCCTACTGCTTTCTTAGGTACCCCTCTTTCGCCACCTTCGCTGGAACATTTTTTTGGTACAAATGGTCAAGGACAAGATGTTCTATCTCAAACAATCGCAGGTGCAAGACAAACTCTTCTAGTTGCATTTACGACAGGATTCTTTGTTGTTCTTGTTGGAGCATTCATTGGCGGAGCAGCTGGATATTATGGAGGTAAAATCGATGATTTTTTATCTCTAATTATTAATGTTTTTTTAGTAATGCCCGGTTTGCCTTTAATGGTAATTTTAGCTAGTTGGTTACCACCTGGCCCTTTAACGCTTGCTGGTGTCTTAATTCTAACTGGGTGGGCTTGGAATGCTCGAGTAATCCGATCTCAAATGATGTCTTTGAAAGGAAGAGATTTTGTACTAGCTGCAATTATAAGCGGAGAGAGTAATACTCGAATTATATTTGTAGAGATTATGCCTAGAATGCTATCATTGTTAGCTTCTTCATTTATTGGAGCATCGATATACGCAATTGGAGCCCAGGTGGGACTAGAGTTTTTAGGTCTTGGTGATGTTAGTACTGTTTCATGGGGTACAAATTTATACTGGGCATCTAACGACTTAGCTTTACTAACTGGATCTTGGTGGACATTTGTTCCTACTGGATTAAGTATAGCGCTAATAAGTTTTTCGCTTACTCTTATAAACTTTGGCATAGATGAAGTAACAAACCCTCGTTTAATTTCAGAGAGAAATTGGAAAAAACAATTACCTGATAACACACTGAACAACGGTGTAACACCAGTAGTAAGAAAAAATGGCTAAAAATTTAATATCAATAAAAAATTTAGATGTTAAATACATCACAAATAAAAAGCCTATTCATGCTGTAAAAAACGTCTCTTTTGATATTAAAAAAGGTGAGATATTTGGCCTTGTGGGTGAATCTGGTTGTGGTAAAAGCACTGTTGTACAATCAATAATAAGGACATTGAATCCACCAGCAATCATAACTAATGGTTATATAAAATATGATAATAAAGATATCCTCTCATTATCTGTAAGCGAAGTAAGAAAATTAAGATGGAGTCAAATTTCAATTGTTATGCAGAGTGCACTTAATGCTTTGAACCCTGTTCTAACAATCAAAGAACAAATAATTGATGTATTTATAACACATAAAGGAATGTCAAAATTTGAAGCAGTTGAAAAATCTAAGGTGTTATTAGAACTTGTTGATATAAATAATGATAGGTTAGAAAGCTACGCTCATGAATTGTCTGGTGGTATGAGACAGAGAGTTGTTTTAGCAATAGCCCTTGCTCTTACACCTCCATTAATTATTATGGACGAACCAACAACGGCTTTAGATGTAATTATAGAAAGAGAAATTTTACTCAAAATATTGGAACTTAGAAAAAGTCTCAACTTCACAATCTTATTTATTACTCATGACCTGAACTTACTACTTGAGTTCGCTGATAAAATAGGTGTCATGAAAGAGGGTGAGCTTATTGAGGTTGGTATAACAGAAAAAATTAAACTAGGCGGCCAAAAAGAATATACAAAAAAATTAATTTCTTCTATACCATCTGCGTCAGGTAAAAGAGGAGTAGAGTTTTTCCCAGAACCCAATCTTTCGATTAAAACTGGTGCACCAATGTTGGAAATGAAAAATATAAATAAAGAATACTTAATTGGCGGCTTTTTTAATAAAAAAACTCTTCATGCTGTAAAAGATTTTTCTTTAAGAATATTTAAAGGTGAAATTATTGGACTAGTCGGTGAATCGGGTAGCGGTAAAAGTACAATAGCTCAACTTATTACGAGATTAGAAACTCAAACATCGGGTTCAATTTTATTGAATGGGACTGATTTAAAAAGAAATAGATCAAAAAATGTATCTCTTGGTTATCGTAAAAAAGTTCAAATGATATTTCAAGATCCATTTGGATCCTTGAATAACATACACAATGTATACCATCACCTTTCCAGGCCTATTATTAGACATAATATTGTTCCTAAAAGAAAGTTAGAAAAATATATCTATAAACTATTAGAATCTGTTGAATTAAGCCCAGGGAAACTCTTCGCGAAAAAATTTCCACATGAAATGTCTGGTGGCGAGCGTCAGAGAGTTGCGATAGCTAGAGCGTTAAGCGTTAAGCCGGACTTAGTTATTGCCGATGAGCCAACCTCGATGCTTGATGTCTCCATACGAATGGATATACTTAGAATATTAGCTAAATTACGTAATGAGCACAATGTTGCGATATTATTCATAACTCATGATTTAGCCTCAGCAAGATACCTGGCTGATAGAATTATTGTATTACAAAACGGTAAAAAAATTGAGCAAGGTATTTCCGAAGATTTAATACAATCTCCAAAGGAGTTATACACTAAACAATTAATTGCAGCCGCCTCACCCGGTTGGCTTAAAAATGCCATACTTGAGCAATAAAAAATGGATATGAAAAACAAATCATTTATAAAAGATTTTACTTATAGTGTCGCAACCTCCGTCTATCATGAGTGTCTACATAATATTGATGCGTGAGGTCAGGTTTTAAAATATGAATGAAAAAATAAAAGATGGGTTACATACTGAGTGGCATGAAAATGGAAAGAAAAAATTTGAAGGAACTTTCAAGGATGGAAAACCAGTTGGATTACTAACAAATTGGTTTGATAATGGACAAAAGAAAGAAGAAATGAATTTTAAAAATGGAAGATTAAATGGTTTAGGAACCACATGGTATAAAAACGGACAAAAAGAATTGGAAGGATATCTTAAAAACGATAAAAAAGATGGACTAAGCACTTCGTGGTATGAAAATGGAAATAAACAATTAGAAACGAACAACAAAGATGGGGAACTCGATGGACTAAGTACTATGTGGTTTGATAATGGTCAGAAAAAAGTAGAAGTAACATTTAAAAAAGGTAAAATACTTTCTGAAAAAAAATGGAACGCGGATGGATCATCCAATTAGAACTAAATCTAAAGGTGCATATAAGATTTTTATCTTCAATAAAAGAATTATGAAAGATCAAGCAAAAATAGACTAAGTATCAGATGAATTAATTTTCCGACGATCTTTCTTCTTTAAACTATGAGCACGTTTATTCTTCAATCTTTTTTCAATACTACTTCTTTTGGGGTAGGTGGACTTCCTGTTTTTGGGCTTTTTAGATGCCTCTCTTAATAAATAAATTAACTTATCATGTGCATTTTTACGGTTACGTATTTGTGACTTGTGTTTACTAGAAGTAATAATTAAATCACCGTTTCCTTTTAATTTTGATCCTGCCATATTTTTCAATCGCGAAAGCATATTATTGCTGATTTGTATGGACTTAATTACGTTAAAACGAAGTTGTACTTGAGTTGAAACTTTATTTACATGTTGTCCGCCTGGTCCAGAAGATCTTACAAAAGTTTCTTTAATATCACTTTTGTTAACATATAAATTATTTGATATTTTTATCATATATCCTCAATAAAAATAATTATATAATGATTTTCTTATATTAAAATTGTAAATGAATGTATTATAAAGTATAGACAATGAAAGTTTTTTTTAGCATAAATTTTTTATCGATTATAAAATTAATTTACGTTAATGGAATACTCTTATTTATATGCTACTAAAATACTGCTAAAGTTGTAAATGTGATTTTAATCTGAGTGTGTTTATTTTTTAATGTCTCATCAAATTTGAGGATCCAGATGCCATTAATTGTTATTTGATGAGATTAAATGAAAAAGAAGGACAACAAACATTAAAAGAAAATTAATATATATTGAGTTGGTTTTAATATCTATACTACTTTTATTATATGTAACAAAAAATCTAACACTGCCTATAGTGGTAATAATTTCAATATTATATTTTATATGTTTTGTTATGTGGTTTCGATTAAATAATCATAATGAAAAATAGTAATAGATTTAAGAAAGTAATAATATATTTATATTTCGAAGTAAAATAATTATTCTATTGATATGAATAAATATAGCATAGAGAGTGCCACCAAAAGCGACATGGATTTTATTTTGAAGTTAAACCAAAATAATATGCCTGCTGTGAGCATACTTTCTAGTAATCTTTTTTTAAAGTTTTTAAATATATCAGATTACTTTAAAATCATTAAATATGATGACGAATCTGTTGGTTTTTTAATCGCATTAATTCCCAATAAACTTTATAATAGTATTAATTATCAATGGTTTAATAACCATTACAACTCTTTTATCTACGTTGATCGAATCGTTGTTTCAAACAGTAATCAAAATAAAGGAATTGGTAGTTACTTTTATAATGACATCAAGTCAAAGTACATAAATAAAGTAAGTCATTTAGCATGCGAGGTAAATATCAAGCCATTAAATCAGCAGTCAATTAATTTTCACAAAAAATTCGGATTCAAGGAAGTTGGCCAGCAATTTTCAGAAGAAAATAAAAAACTCGTATCGTTACAAGTATTTAAGCTTAAAAATTAATTATAATTTTTTAAGCTATTATTTTTTAGTTATTACTGCCACATAGAGTGTATAAGCTGTTAAAATAATCCATAAAGCAACCGCTGGTTGAGGCGTTGCAATCATAGGCTCTGTTGGAAATTTTTCGTATGCAGACAAATTTGATGCAATAATTACAGCGTCCGCTATTGCCATAATACTTCCTACGCCGAGCAGTATTCTTTTTGCTTTTTTACCCTCGATATCTCGAAGCATAAAAAAAGTATATGAAATCATCATAGAAAGCGTGCCACCAATATAACCCATCACTCTAGCCATGAACTGACCCTTTTCGCTCTCAACTAAAGCTTCTACACCTGTTGGGTTTAATACCCAGAAAATAAAAATATGAAAAGCAAACCAAGCTGCTAGTACTGTGAATACCATTTTAGGTTTTAACATATTATTAACCTTTCTTAAATGAAGTTATAAATTATTATCAGATTAAATTTAACTTTTTATTTAATGTATTTAAAAAATTTAATATTTGTAAAAAATTGAAATCAATTTTAACAGGGTTATTTAAATTCGGTATCTGGAAAGTCAATTAAAAAATAAAAGAGAAATCAATGAGCAAAAATATCCAAAGAATTAAGAAAAATTTAAATATCGTACTAAGCGCAGAAGGTAATAATGATATATCATTATTAATTCTTCGGGTTACGACAGGTTTATTAATGTTTTTTGGTCATGGACTCAATAAGCTAACTGCTGGCACAGCAAGGTGGGAAAAGTTGGGGCATGCCTTTACCGATTTAATAGGCCTAGATTCATTTCACATATTTTTTGGTTTCTTAGCTTCCTTATCTGAATCAATAGGGGCTTTGTTAGTAGCTTTTGGCCTTGTTACTCGTTTTTCTTCATTCTTCTTATTTTTTACAATGGCAATAGCATCGCTAAAGCATTTATTAAAAGATGATTTTTCAGAATTAGCATTAATTTATGCTTTGATATGTCTAGTTATAATGATTTCGGGATCAGGTAAATACAGTTTGGATTATTATTTGTTTAAAAAAAATGATTAAAATTTTGAATTTTATAAAGTCAACTTTCTCCATTACAATGTTTAGAAATCTATCAATGCTTTTCACGATAATGTTTTGTCTTATAAAGGGTCAAAACGAACTGGATGGCAAGTGGTATAAGGATAGAACAAATTGGCAAATTTATATAAAAATCAATACATCGAATGATGGTCAAATGTTAGAAGAATATATAAAAGTGGCTGATAAACAAAATTTAATATATTCGAGAAAAGTTCATAAAAAGTGGCTTGGAAAACCCTACACATTAACTAAGTACAAGGGTAAATCATATAAAACTGAATTGAAACTCATTGATGATAAAACTATATTGTATGGGAATGATTTATATAAAAAGTATGATTTGCCGAGAGGTTTTTTAAAAGGTAGCTAACATTTTATGAAATATTTAAAATATTATATTTCTACCATTACAATTTTGAGCGCTGGGTACATATGCACATTGGGAGAATTCTTTCCATTGGTGTTTTTCATTTCTTTCTCTTTATTTATAATATTTGGAGATTTGATTTTAAAAGGCGATGATAAAAAACATAATTATAAATATAATTTGTTCCTAAATCTCCCTATTTATTTGAATCTGCCATTACTAATATTATTTTTGATGACTGTAGTATTCATCCTTGGAAATTCTGATGAAAATGTATACTCAATATTTTTTCTAGATATTTTAAATATAGACTTATTACATTTGAGAGAGTCCATTTATTTTTCTGATAAAATAGCACTTATTGCCTTAACAAGCTTATTTATCGGCATCATGGGTACAGTTCCAGGACATGAATTAAGTCATCGGATTAAGGAAAAATTTGATTTATTTGTTGGAAATTGGCTTTTATCTTTATCTTGGGATTGTGCATTTGCGATAGAACACGTTTATGGACATCATAAAAATGTGGGATTACTTAAAGACCCTGCAACTGCAAAGCGCGGAGAGAATGTGTATAAATTTGTGTTTACCGCTATCATTAAAGAACAAATTGATGCTTGGAAGATCGAGATTGAGAGATTAAAGCATAAATCATTATTTATTTTCGGTTTTCAAAACAAATTAATGATAGGGTATTCTAGGAGCGCCCTCATTGCGGTTTTAGCCTTTTATATTGGTGGAATAAAGGGATTATTCATTTTTCTATTATGCGCTTTTACTGCGAAATCACTTTTAGAGGTTATTAATTATATTGAACATTATGGCTTAATAAGAGTGGCAGGTGAAAAAGTTATGCCAAGACATTCGTGGAATTCTAATAGTGTAATGAGTAGTATTTATCTCTACAATGTAACTCGACATTCTGCTCATCATGAAAAACCCTATCTTAAGTTTTGGGAGTTGGATGCATACCATAAGGCCCCTATGATGCCTTATGGATATTTAGCCATGTTATATATGACTATTTTTACTCCTTTTTATTTTCAAAAAATAATGTCTAAAAAGTTAGCAGAATGGGATAAACTTTTTGCGTCAGATGAAGAAAGAAAAATAATAAAAGCACAATTTTTATAAAGCTGTATT
>CAJQGZ010000134.1:0-20000 GCA_905478065.1 uncultured bacterium
TTTTTTATTTTTTAGTTTTGATAATAATTTTTCATTAAACCTAGTTGATACAACAACTTTATCTAATCTATTTAAATCTGATATAGAGTTTCTAACATTATTAACTAACGTTCTAGATTCTTCATTGTTTTTCAAAAAAGACTCGAACTCTTTTATCTTTTTAAAAGTCAATTTTCCTTCTAAGTAATAAGAAATTAAATCTTCAAATTCATAACGGTTCATATCAATATATACTCCTATTCTCTTAAATGTTTTAGTTCAACTTGCAACTGCAATCTAGCGCGATTTATCCTTGATTTAACTGTACCTATTGGGACACCAATAATTCCACTTATTTCTTCATAAGAAATTTCTTGAATATCTCTCAAAATTATAACAATTTTAAATTTTTCAGATAATTGATTTACAGCATCCTTAATAATTTCATTTACGACATCAGTTTGAACTTGTTGCCCTATTTCCAAATCATCACTTGGTATTTCGTAAGTCTTATCGTCATTGCTAAATTGACTTAAAAGGGTAGTTTTTCTGTTCTTTCTTTTTCTTAATTCAGTATTTGCTAAATTTTTTGCAATCGTGTAAAGCCAAGTCGAAAATTTTGCTATTTCTTTGTAATAATGTTTTTTTTGATAAAGTTTTATCATCGTTTCTTGAACGACATCTTCTGCCGATTCGGAATCTTTTAAATAGTGATAGATAAAATTTATCAGCTTGTCTTTATATCTATTTACAAGCACGATATAAGCATTTTCATCGCCAGCTTGAAATAAAGACATTAACCTTTCGTCAGTATAATTATATTTATTTCTTTTGTTATCCAAGTGTATTGTAAATAAAGTTGATGAGTTCTGACTCATCGTTTGTGTTTGTAGTTTTTTGTCTAATTTCAATTTTTTTTAACTTTTTTATTGCTACTTCTATATCCTCAGTTGTATAGTTTTTTGCATAATTTGTTATGTTATTCTTTAATAACGTTGATAATGGTATATAACTAGATGGTTTAATAAAAGTTCCATTATTCATCTTCACAAATAATAATTCCTGAAATAAAGCCGCCATTGGAAAGATTAATGAAATCATTGTTTCAGAGCTATCAATAATAGACTTTCCTAATTTAATTGATTTTTTTAAATCTCTCGAGCCTAAGGAAGACATCAGCTCCCATCTTTTTCTACTCCTTGTAAAGGAACTATCAAAATTAATGTGCTCAATTTTTAGATTTTTTTCTTCAGTCATTAAACAAATTTTATCAATTTCATTTTTTAGATTATAAAGAGAGTCGCCACAAATATTAATAATTTCTTTGAGTACGTCTGGTGAAATATTTTTTTTATTATTTTTTACAAAAAAATTAGCCCATTTAACCATTTGATTTGGAAATGGAGTCGATACATTTATTAATGGAATTTCTAAAGATAAATTTTTAAAAAAAGAGCTTTTATCTAGATGATTATCGCAAATAAGGACTAGAAAATGATTGATGATAGGTTGATTACAATAGCTAATAAGTTCTTTTGAAACTTTTCCTTTAATTTGTTGAGGATCTCTCAAAATAATTAATTTTTTTGAGTTAAATAGGTCCGAAGATAAAATCTTATCTAAAATTTCTTTACCTGATAATTCATTCGGGGTTAACAATTCTTTCGAACACGATGAATTAAGAAATAATTTATTAGAAAGCTGCTCAATAAAAAAATTTTGAAGGAAGAGATCTTCACCTTTCAAAACATATACATTATTTATTTTACCGGCTTTAAAATTTGATAAAATATGTTTTATATCATCCATATTATTTAATTAGATATTATTTTAAATAGATTATGAAAGAACAGCTACGATTCCAGCGATAAAACAATAAACACCAAAAAAGTAGAACCTGCCAACCTCTAATATTTTTAGTAAGAGTTTTAAAGATAAAGTACCAACCATAAATGAGGTCAAAATTGCTGTAATTATCAATTTAGGTGTTAATAAATCGTACGACTCTAGTTCTAGAAACCCTAAAAGGCCAGCACCGATAATTACAGGAATTGAGATTAAAAAAGAAAACCGTGCCGCCTCTTTGGGTGGTATGCCCAGAAGCATTGATATTGATATAGTCGCACCCGATCTTGATATCCCAGGTATTATAGCCATGGCCTGGGCCAGACCAATTAAAAGCGAATATAAATAGGACAATGGTTTATTTTTATTCTTAAAATTAATTGACAATGCCAAAATTGCACCTGTCAATAATAAAGCATAACCAACGGGCACTATACTACTAAACAAATTAATTATATAACTTTTAAATGTAAGGCCTATAATCACTGCTGGAATTGTTGCAGTAATTATGTACATCACAAGTTCCTGCGTAGGTTTTTCATTTAAAGAAATAACTATCGATTTTATATCTTTATTGAAAACATAGATCACACTAAATAAGGTCCCTATGTGAAATAATATTTCTAAGGTATTCCCCGGTGACTCAATCCCAAGCATGTATTGAGCTAAAACCAAATGCCCTGAACTACTTACAGGTAAAAATTCTGTAATGCCTTGTAAAATACCAAGAATAATAATATCAATTATATTCATTATTTAAGCCAACCTAATAATGCATACATTCTTCCAGCGGCGTCACCATCTCTTCTAAAAGATTCATACACGCCTTTGTTACAATAAGTACATTTATCAATAACAAATATTTTATCGTTTTTTATATTTAGATTCATAATTTGATCGACTGCCCATTGCTGGAGATCTACCTGATAGTGCTTATCGCTAATTTTTGAGTAAAATCTAGAATCAAAATGATTGATCACATCATTTTGAATTCTAAAACAACATTTTTTTATGGATGGTCCAATAAAAACATAGTTATCTGATGCTCTTTCATTATTTTTTTTTACGTTGTTAATATATTCATTAATTATGCCTAAGGATAGACCACGCCATCCAGCATGCACAAGACCTATTGTCCTTGAAATTCTATTAATAAAATATATAGGTAAGCAATCTGCTACTTTAATAGAACATACCAAATTCCCACCAATGTTAATTATTCCATCTGAAGAGTCATATTTACCTGCGTACTTTACTGAAATAATTTTCGATGAATGTACCTGATTTATGGAAACTAATTTTTTAGCATCCAGTCCAACATTATTACAAAGACTAGACAAATCACCATAAGACTCAATGCTACGGCTCATATTTGAAAGAGCAATCCTTATTCCTGGGATGGGTAAATCAAGGCTAAAGTCATCCCATTGGTTGTGTACTATTTTATTGATGGTTGATTTTCTACTAAACTTTTTCCATTAAAATACCCGATAGTGCCCATCTTTCTTTTTTTATATTCAAGGACCCTAACAATTTGATTTTCATTTTTATTTAAACCACCTAGTTCGATAAGAGAGGATGCACCCATAAATAAATCACCTTCCTGAAGTAAGTTTTTATACTTACGCCTGGAGTTTCTACTTAATTTTATAAGTGAATTTATAAAATACCCCTGATCATATCCCATTGAAAACACTCTGTCCAACTCAGAAGAGTTTGTCATTCCAAATTTAGGATATTCTGAACTCAAAACGGTAAGGCCTTGTAAATGTGGGCCAATTATATCTTGAGCTAAAATATCAATGTCCATCCAAGATTCATTTCCTATAATTTTTGTTTCTAAATTATACATTGGCAATTGAGTACCAATGAACGATAAGTCTTGCTTATTTATAGGTATATAAATTGCTTGAATAGTATTTAAACTAACTTTTAAAGAATCTCTTTTTGACATTTGATTTAATTCATCAATATCATCCACAGGCTCCATAAAATCAGCAACATCAACATCGAAGAGGGCATCCAAACTATCAATCTCTAAATCAAAATATTGAAAATTAGGGTCCTCTGTTGGAACAAGTGACCAAGCTTTTTTCCTTATCGCTGAAAATTGTCTGTTTAAATTTTCAGGACGGCCATAATACCACTCAATAGCTACAGCATCTAAACCTAATTGATTTAACTCTTCTATAAAAAAATGGGCATAATTTTTATTTAAATCATCAGCCGGTGATAATACTGCTATATTCTGATAGCCTAATACCTTTACTACGTACTGAGCAGATAGTTTCGCTTGCACTTCACTACTTGTGGATAACAAGTATATACTTTCTGATAACATCGTTAATTCACTGAAATTACTCTTTGAAAGCATAATTGGTATTGCACTAGAATAGCTAGTTGCTGCTAAATTTGACACCTCTGATAAATAACCAAGTATAGAGACCACACTTTTATCTAAGCTGACTAAATTTAATATTTTAAGAGTATTTATATCTTTACTTTGATTATCATATATTTTGAAATTTGTTGCTAAATCATACTTGTAATCCATTGCCATTTTGGAAAGCCCCATCAAAAAGGTTTGACCTTTCTCTTTTTCGTTTCCAGACAAAGGTAAAATAACAGCAATTGTGCCATGTACAGTATTTTCAGTACCTAGGAAACGGGACAAGCCTTCATAAAGATTAAAATAGTATCCAGGAAGTAAAATAGGGTTAATAACACTTAAAGATAATTCCATATCATTTATATTACCATCTAAGAGCGAGTGATATGATCGAGCTAAGTTCAAAATAGATTTTGAAACGTTATTTTCACTTAGAAACAAAAGCTGTTCTATGTTATCTGAATTAATGCCCATTACTATACTATTATAAAGGCGGTAATCGATTTTGTTTAGCATTGTAGAATCTATTAAAGACTCCCTTAATGGTAATAGTTGTTCGAGTACATATGAATATTTTTCTTTTGAGATGAGAATATCACTTAACATCATTTTAATACTGAAATCGTATTTGCTATTTGGATATTTATTTAGGTAAGAGTCACAGGTCCTTTTGCAATCGATCATTTTGTCTTGATAAAATTGAGACTTTGCCAACATAAAATGAGATACAGGATCTTCAAAATTCAGTTTTTCAATTAAAATATTTTTAAATTCTTGTTCAGCTAACTGATATCGTTTGTTTTGAAAGTGTTTAATAGCTAATTCAAATTTTTCATTATAGGATAAAGGACTATCATTAAGCTGCGCTTCAAGGCAGCAAAGAAAGACTAAATTAATTATTAAGATATTTATTTTCATGATTTAACTACTTCAACCAGCAATCTACATTGATACCAGCTTACCATTTTTAAAAAGCAAGTATTTCTTTTTATCTAAATTTTTACCATAAACCCACTGTTGACTAACACCATTTATACTAGATGTATTGTTTATCATTTCAGGGTTCCCAATAGATACTCTTACTTGCTCAAAGCTCATACCGTATTCAATTTTCTTTTTTTTTAGATTTTCAATAATAGTTTTTGACCATTCTTTTTTTAATGGATTTTTATTATAATAATTATTTTGTCGTAGTTCAGTTTTAAACTTACCATTATATCTAATAAATGCGCTATGCTCACAATTAGTGTCGATTTCCAACCATATAGGCATATCAGTTTTACTATTCTGAAAAACTCTAATTCCAAGCACCATTACTTTATCAAATTTTCTAAATCTTTTTTCACTATTATTTATAAAAATACTGTCTGAATGAATTTCATTCAACCAAATATTTTGGCCAATGAATAATTTTGCATCATTAATTGCCGATAATGTGGCAAGATGACTAGGTAATGTTTTAGTAGCCCTAGGATTATATTTCCACTTGAACAAGTTACCGTTATTTGTCTGCACTATTAAGTACTTTTCAGCATTGCGGATAAAATCGCCTTTGATTTTTGCTGAATTATTTTTCAACCTAAAGTAGGGCATGCTTTTTTTACTATTCAACCTTGACCAGTTTTTATTTATTATTTTCTGGTTTAATAAATCTTTGCTCAAATCAGCAAATACAACATTATCTCCAGAAAATCGCGTTTCAATTATTAATGAGTTATTATTTAAAGAATTATACTTAATGCAAGAAAAATGGTTTAAAAACATTACTAAAAATAATAATTCCAATATCTTTGACATATTATTTCGACTCAAAAGGATAATTAGTTTAAAAAAGGTTTAGACCAATTTTTTAATTTTCCATTTTTATCAAATTTTAATGTATAATCTTGAAATCCCCAAAACTCCTCTCCATTTGAAAATTTTCCTTTCCTATCTGGGTGGCCAAAACTAGTTTGGATTTTATTCTTGCTTAAACCCAATTTCAAATCTTTCCATTTTCTAATACTATGTTTTTTATTGACCTTTATTTTTAATTCTAAGACCTGATTTTCAAGAACTTCTATTCTTTTTTCAAGCTCAAGATAGGACGAATTCTCTGCCATTATTTTTACTATTAAAAATTGAACAATAACTACAAAATATAATTTTTTTTTTGACATATATCTATCTCCATAAAATAAATTTTTTATTATTTTTTTTAATTACATTGTAAGCAATGAAAAATACCTACCTTATCAATATGATTTTGAATATTGTTTCTATAAGATACAAAAGGGTAAGGTTTTTTATGAATTGAAGGATTGTATTCTTTGAATGTATTTATTAAAGAAATAATTACATTGATCAACTTTTTTGATTTTTTGTCAAGAATTGAAAGTTCATCTAAATACTCTCGATCAAGTTTTATATCATAGGCCTGAACAAAAGCAATAGATCGAACTTCTTTTAACTCTTCAGTTAATATTGATAAAGATTCTAGATAAATATTATAATTAGTTTGATTGTCATTTTGGGGGAAGAACATACTTCTCTTTAAGGATTGATACTTTTTTTCTATTTCAGATATTTTAATTTGCATATTTTTGTTTATAAATAGTGGTTTAACACTTGATCCATAAATATTTAATTTGAAAAGAAAAAGAATCAAAATAGTTTTTAAAAAATCATACATACTAATCTCAAAATTAAGGGTATGAAAAATTTGGCACCTGAGGGTTTATAAAGTATAGACCTTGAAAGTTACCATCCTCGCTATATTCGCCTTCTTGCATTGGCGCACCATCAAAATACCACCAAGACCACTTATTTACAGGAATGTCTTGATTATATTCTCCCTCTAATTCCTTCTGCCCGTTCTCATACCAATTTTTCTGCAACCCGTGCTTTTTGCCATTCAAAAAAGAAAGCTTTGACCATTTACTGCCATCTTCATGCCAACTAGTCCACGTACCAGTTCTTCCGTTCGTTGGAATGTTTGTTAATTTGTTCTTATTTTTCCCATCACTGTCAATGAACTTACCTTCAGCTTTTATTTGTCCATTACGATAATAAAATTTCCAATTCCCGTTCATTAAATCATTCTTATAAAACCCATCACTACTTATTTTTTTATTTTTAAACCAACTTTTAAAGCGCCCATATTTTTTACCATCAACATATGTAACTAATTGTTTCTTTATTTTCAAATTCTCATCCCACCACTCGATGACTTCACCCTTCCAAATACTTCCATTATTTAATTTGGAAAGCAACTTTCCACTTCGTGACCATTTTGTAATTATTTTATTAACAATATTATTACTATTATCATATTTAAATTCAAGCGTTGAATCAATCTGCCCTTCTTTATAATAAACATATCTTTTGTCTATTTTTAATCTCCCATCTATATAATTTTGCTTTGATTTCTTTTTGCCCTTTTTACTCCATTTTATTGAAGAGCCATTTAAAAGATTATTTGTATAATTTTCCACAAGCTTTTTATTCCCATTTTTATACCAATAAGTGACAGGCCCAGTAATTTGGCCATTTTTATAGTTGATTTCAGATTCTTTTTCGCCTTCTCTGTACCACTCCACTTTTGAACCTAATATAGGATTACCATCAGCATATAACATTTTAGAACTATCAGAACCATTTGGAGAAAAATAAATCCAGGTTTTAACTTGTTTGCTATCTTCATAAAAACCTGAAGAATATTTATTACCATTTTTATACCATTGATTCCATGAACCTACCAGCATATCTTCATCATATTTACCTTCTATAAACTTTTGCCCATTTGAAAACCACTGTTTCCAGAAACCATCATACTTATCATTAATATAATTTCCTTCTAACTTCTTTTGCCCATTTTCGAACCATTCTAGATGAATGCCATTAATTAAACCTTTAGTAAAATATTGTTGCTCTTTTTTTGAACCACTTTCATACCAACTAAACATGAGTCCATGTTTTTTCCCTATAGCATAATTTTGCTCTTTATAAATTTTACCGCTTTCATACCATTCTGTTAGTTTACCATCCTTGAATCCATCAAGATAGCTACCTTCACTTTTTTTCCTACCATTTTCATACCAAAATCTATTGAGTCCTTCTTTTTTATTACTTTTGTAATTTATCTCAGTTTTTTTTATACCACTTTTGTACCAAGTAATTTCTTTACCGTTTTTTTTACCATTCCTATAAATTGTCTGAGATTGTTTTTGCTCATTACTATACCAATCCGCCCAGACGCCAGTCTTCATATCATTCCTATATATTCCTTTTGATTTAATTTGACCAGACGAAAAAAACTCTTTCCATAATCCACTTTTTATTCCATCTCTGAAAAGCCCTTCAGATTTAATCGCACCACTTTCAGTCACGATAGATATTTTTCCAGTGTAAGGAGTTTCTTCATCTAACTTGTAAGCAACATTATTATTAAATATTATACTGGGAACAGTTTTAACTGTTTGGAGTTGAATTTGCTCAGAAAAAAGGGCGTCAGATAATAATAAAACGAATATAATTTTTATTATGATTTGAAGACTGTTCATATTTTTTTTTGATCAAGAGCCATATCATTTAATATCAGTTTTTATTTTTTTATTTATTTCATCTAATTTTGATAAGTTATCCCACTCATCACCATTGCTCATATTAATGAGAATTTTTTTTATAAATTCTTTATACTTTTCATCCTTACCAACTGCCATTTTTTCTATTAAAGCATTTATAATTGATTCATCTACCTTCAATTGTCCCTCTAATTCTTAAAAATTTTTATTATAAACAATATATAACAATAATCATCAACCAAAACACAACTTTTATATTTAAGTATAATTGTCTCTAGGACAATAGTCAGCATCTTTTTGAGATACTTAATGCTACTCCCACTCTATTGTACCAGGAGGTTTTGAAGTAATATCATAGACAACACGATTAACTCCACTAACATTATTCACTATTTGGTTAGAGACTAAAGATAAAATTTCATAAGGCATTTTATACCAATCAGCTGTCATCCCATCAACACTAGTCACGGCTCGTAATGCTACAAGGTTTTCGTATGTTCTTTGATCACCCATGACGCCAACGGTCTTAACAGGAATTAAAACTGCAAAAGCCTGCCATATATTTTCATATTCACCGGTGTCTTTCAATATTTGAATGAAAATAGAATCTGCATTTTGGAGGATTGAAACCCTTTCTCTTGTGATTTCGCCTATAATTCTTACTCCTAACCCAGGCCCTGGAAAAGGATGTCTGTTTATGAGCTCATTTGGTATATGAAGCTCTTTACCAACGGCCCTTACTTCATCTTTAAACAGGTCTTTTAATGGCTCTATAAGTTTGAACTGTAAATTTTTTGGTAATCCTCCTACATTATGATGACTTTTAATCAAATGCGAAGAATTACCAGCACTTACACCACTTTCAATTAGGTCAGGGTACAAAGTACCTTGCCCTAAAAATTTGTATTCACCTATCTCATCAGCAATACGATCAAAAGATTGAATAAACTGATCTCCAATGATTTTTCTCTTTTTTTCTGGGTCAACTACCCCTTTTAGCCTTGAAAAAAATATTTCTGACTCATCATGTAAATGTATATTTATTCCAAGACCATCTCTTAAAGAATCAACACATTGTTTTGCTTCATCTTTACGAAGTAAACCATGGTCAATTAATACTGCATAGCATCTCTTTCCAACAACATTATTAATCATGCATGCCATAACCGTTGAATCAACTCCGCCGCTTACCCCGACAAGGATATTATCTTTTTTAATTTCAGAATTAATTCTTTTAATTTGTTCATCAATAAAATTATTTGGAGTCCAGTTTTTTTCACATTTAGCAATACTAAAAAGAAAGTTTTTTAGTAATGCCTTGCCTTCTTCGGTATGAGAAACTTCGGGATGAAATTGTGTCGCAATTCTTGATTGATCTTTATTTATTAAAGCAGCTATAACACCATTAGAACTCTTCGATATTACTTCCCAGTTTTCGGGGACAGAAGTCACTTGGTCCATATGACTCATCCATACTTTTGATTTTGGTGACATGTTTTTAGTTATGTCATATGTCTGACTGAAAGTTACTTCAGCAAACCCATATTCTCCTCCTAAACCTGAGGTCACTTTTCCACCATTATGATGCACAAGAAGTTGTAGACCATAACAAATACCTAAAATTGGAATATCCATACTAAGGATATTTTTATCAAATATAGGAGCATTTTTTGAAAAAACACTAGATGGGCCGCCTGATAAAATAATTGCTTTAGGATTTATACGCATGATAGTCTTTAATGTTGTATTTGGTGGCAACACCTCAGAAAAAACATAATTCTCTCTAACTCTTCTAGCAATTAATTGAGTATACTGAGAGCCAAAGTCTAAAATTAAAACGCTTCTTTTTTTTAAATTATCCATTACTTGATTGTTTTTTTGAGCTTTTTAAATATTCTATTATCAGACATATTGAAACTAATGGGTGTAATACTTGCATAATTATTTTTTACTGCAAATGAATCACTATCAAAACTATCGTCATTATCAACCGTCTCACCTTTAATCCAATAGTACCTATTGCCTTTGGGGTCTTTATAAGAATTAAAATCATCTTCAAAATACTTACCCCCTTGCAAAGTAATTTTTAGACCATTTAATTGATCTAGATTACAGTCTGGTATGTTAACATTCAATGAAACCTGTTTTGGAATATTCTGTTTAAGTAAAAACTTTATAGCTTCGCGAATAACGTACTTTGAGGTTTCAAAGCTTTTAGGCTCGAAAGAGTCTACGCTAAAAGAAACAGAAGGAATATGCTGCATTGAGCCTTCTAATGCTCCAGCAACAGTCCCAGAATAAATAATATCATTGCCAAGGTTAGAACCTAAGTTAATACCTGATAATATAAGGTCAGGCTTTTTATGTAATACCCTCTTTATGCCGACCTTGACACAATCTGCTGGAGATCCAGAAATAGCATATCCGTCGAACCCGTTGCTTCGTTTAATACTGCTGATAAATAGAGGTCTGGATATGGTTATACCATGTCCAACTGCACTTTTTTGGGATGCTGGAGCAACAACAAATGCTTGCCCAAATTCCTTTGCTACCTCCCAAAGTGCAAATATACCAGATGAATATATTCCATCATCATTTGTAACTAAAATATTCAATTTAGTAAATCGATAATGTTATAGAGTTGATTTTTCATTTTATCCCTTGAGATAATTCTATCAATAAAACCTTTTTCAAGTAGAAACTCTGAACGTTGAAAACCATCTGGCAGATCTTGACCTATCGTTTGTTTGATGACTCGAGGTCCTGCAAAACCTATAAGGGCACCTGGTTCTGCAAAAATTATATCTCCTAGCATACCATAACTTGCTGTAACACCACCTGTTGTAGGGTCAGTAAGAACCGTAATATATAAGCCTCCTGAGTTTGAAAACTTTGCTAATTGAGTACTTATTTTCGCTAATTGCATTAAAGATATTGCACCTTCTTGCATTCTAGCACCTCCAGATTTACAAACTAGAATCAATGGTTTTTTATCTTTTCTAGCTTGGACTATTGCTAGTGAAATTAATTCACCTAATGCAGACCCCATACTTCCTCCGATAAATCCAAAATTCATTATACCAATAATCACAGATTTACTTTTGATACTGCCAGAATAAATCTCAATTGAATCAGTATTTCCCCTTTTTTTGTAAGCATCGTTTAATTGGTCATCATAATTTCGCCTGCCTACAAAATTTAAGAAATTTGATGACTTTATATTTTCAAATAATCTTTTAGATGAACCTTCATCAATAATTAAATCTAAATATTTTCTAAAATCCATTCTAAAATGGTGTGAGCAATGTCTGCAAACAGCTAGATTTTTATCTAATTCTGGCTTAAATAAAATTTCTTTACATGATGGACACTTTTCCCATAATCCATCAGGAATAGACTTTTTAATTTTTTCTTTAATTTTTTTATCTTTTCTTTTGAACCAATCCATAGACACTCAATCACTTTACTAATTTCATTATAATGGCATCTGAGCCATCTTTATAATACGATTTACGCTTATTTATTTTTTTAAAGCAATGCTTTTTATAAATACTAATGGCATTATTATTATTTTCATTTACCTCTAAGAAAATAGTACTTTTTTCAGGAAAAATTCTTAAATAATCCAAAAGCATATTTGAACCATGGCCTCTTTTTTGATGGGACTTATCAATTGCAATATTTAAGATATTAATTTCATCATCAAACCGCAAATCAATAATAAAACCAAAAATAGAGGAATCCTTTTCATATACCCAGATACTTTCATTCGAATTATCAATTAGGAGTTTCTCAAACATTTTTGCAGACCAATAGGGTTTTTTGTAAACTTGATTTTCAATTTTCACTATATTTTCTAAATCAGAAATATGTCCACTTCTTAAAGTCATTTATTTTTATTAATTGTGAACGGAGAGACATAATTAGAAACTAGATTATGAGGTTCTCTTATTACAAGGTCATCAAATTTAAAATTTGCTAAAACCCCAACGTTCTCTGAAGATAGCTCAGCCGAAATTAAATCCTCTGTAGTTAAAAGCTCATCGCAATTTTTTTGAAAAGTTTTTTTAGATCTATCATATTCAGCTAAAAAATCACTCCAAGTCATGGCTCTAATTTCATCTGCTGGCTCTGGTAAGTTGGATTTCCAATCTATCTTTTGGCAAAATATTTTTTCTCCATGAGAATGAATGATTCCCACCTCTGGTTTTTTACTTTTACAAGAGAAGGCTAAGGACATCATTGTTGAAACAGGTATCATCGGTAAATTATTTGAGAACGCCAGTCCCTTTGAAAAACTCAAACCTATTCTAAGACCAGTAAACGAACCAGGCCCAATACTAACAGCTATTGCACTTACATCAGATAATTCAAAGCCTATCTTCTTCTGAAGGCTTTTATAAAAAAGAGGAATTTTTTCAATATGTTTTCTTTCACTTTTTTCTTGGATAGTTTTTAAACATATTCCATTTGAAATAAAGGAGACGCCACATATATCAGATGAAGTTTCAACTGCTATAATATTTTTCACATCGTTCATTTTCTTAATTATCCATAGCTATTGTTAACTGCCGACGATCGGGAGAACCTTTGAACCTACGGAAATCAACCCGAATTATATTGTTTGGTAAAACATCTGAAATAATGCTAGACCATTCAAATAAAGATATACCGTCAAAAGGCAGTAAAAGATTTTCTCCACCCATATTAAGAAAATCATCAACTCCATTTAACCTGTAACAATCAACGTGATAGAGCTTCATTCTATTTCCCTGATATTCACTTACTAGTTTGAAAGTAGGAGATCCAACATGCTCTTCAATGCCCATCCCAATCGCAAAACCCTGTGCAAATGTTGTCTTACCCGCTCCCAAATCTCCATTTAAAGCAATTATTTTTCCTGAGTTAATTGTTTTTGAAAATTTACTAGCAAAGTCTTTCGTTTCATTCACAGAGTTAGATTCAAACACCATACTATTCAACTCCTTTCATTTTTATCACAGGTACTAACATTTCTTCCATTGACACACCCCCGTGCTGAAATGAATCTAATAATTTGTTTTTATATTTATTAGCATCATTAGGATAAAGAAAGTAAGAATCATTTTTTGCAATGAGATAATTAAACTGTGGGCCAAAAGCTGGCAATCGGTATTTCTGAGGTTCATCAATTTTTATTACATTTTTATTTCTTGTATTCAAATTCCGCCCGTATTTGTACCTAACACCACTTGATGCATCCTTATCTGCAGAAACCATAACCTCTCTATTGACTTTCACACTGCCATGGTCACTTGTGATGATAACTTCAAAATTACTATCACTAAGTTGCTTCAAAACATCATTGAACCATGAGTTTTTCACCCAGGACTTCACAGTGTTCCTATATGCCAGTTCATCAGGAATAATTTCTTTTAAGACTTCCATTTTAGAGCTATCGTGTGCTAACATATCTACAAAATTAACTACTAATGCGAGGACGTCTTTATCTAAGAAGTTTTTTATTTTTTTACTAAATCTCTTCCCCTCTTCTAATGCCCAGATTTTATGGTAATGTACTTTTTTGTCTTCCATTTTTAGCCTTGAGAGTTGATCAATTAAAAGTTCATTTTCATATTTATTTAGACCCTGACTACTATTTAAGAATAAATCTCTTTGCTTTGGATAATATTTTATTAGCTCATCTGGATATAGCCCAGAAAATATCGCATTTCTTGAATAGGGCGTTGCGGATGGAAGCAATGAAAGATGATATGATATATCTATATTAAATAGAGACTCAAGATGAGAATAAATAGATAAGAATTGGTCGCATCGCATGCAATCTATTATAATGATGCATACCTTATTCTTTTTTTCCAAAATTGGCTTAGCATGTTTTTCAAAAATTGTTGGCGAAAATAATGACTGAGTTTTGTCTTTAATTAAATGTTCATAATTTTCTTCAATATATCTAGTAAATAGTTGATTACAAGTTTTCATTTGATCTGCTAAAATATTTTGCAAATTCAAATCCGCATGCTGCTCAAATTTTATCTGCCATTTAACTAGTTTTAAATAAAGAGTCCACCAAGCATCAGGTGATGATATAAAATCAATATCTTGATTTATCGTTCGAAAATCTTGAAGATAATCAGCTGATGTCTTATCTTGAATTAGTCTTTTTTTTTCAAGTATTTGCTTGCAGGCTATATACACTTGATTTGGACTAACAGGCTTTATCAAGAATTGTTGTATCTGTTGAGAGATGGCTTCATCCATGAGCCATTCATCCTCAGATTTAGTTATCATAACCACAGGTATAGATGCTCGATGCGATTTAATTTTTTTTAATGTTTCAATACCATCAAGTCCAGGCATATTTTGGTCCAAAAGGACTAAATCATATCGATTTTTTTTATTAAGGCTATCAGCATCAGTTCCATTCGACACGCTCGAAACCTTATAACCCTTAGATTCCAAAAACATTATATGAGGCTTTAGATGGTGAACTTCATCATCAACCCAAATTATATGACCTTTATATATCATTATTTTAAACCTTCAACTATCTATTTACTTGTCATTTTCCAAACGCCGTCCCAATTAGACTCAGGTGGATTGTTTTTTAGATAATCACACCTTTCAATAAAAACTTGAGAAGGGTTTGTATTTCGACCTTTAAAATTATCTTCAAGAACAATAGATTTTTCGAAAAATTTTATTGCATCATCCCATTTTTGATTAAAATAATTGTCAAGACCTTTTTCAAAAAGGTCTACCAATTCAATAGCTTTTTTATTAATACTATCTTTTCTTTGAATTAGCTCATATGCTTTAATTGGTATAGTTTTACCCTTAACGCTTAAAAAATCTAAAAAACGAAACGCATATTCGTCATTTGTTGCTTCATAAATATTTTCTCCAACAAGAATATAAACCCCATATTGTTTTGCCGCGGGCTCCAATCTTGCCGCTAAGTTGACCGTATCACCCATCATTGTATAATTCATTCTCATTTCAGACCCCATGTTACCCGTAACCATTTGCCCAGAGTTCAGACCTATTCTATGTTGCATATTATATACAATGTCAGGCCATTCGCCTTCGTTCTTCCATTTGGTTCTAAGGTGATCAAGCCTTTTATGCATCTCTAGAGAAGTCGAACAAGCTTTTTTTTCTTGATCTTTAACAGGAGCAGGTGCACCGTAAAACGCAACAATTGCATCACCAATATACTTATCTAAAGTTCCTTGATGCCTAAGTAAAACATCAGTCATTTCAGTTAAATATTCATTCATCAGTTTGACCATTTTCTCAGGCTCAAGTTTTTCAGAAAATGTTGAAAAATTTTGTATATCACTGAAAAATGCAGTGTGGTAATCTTGCACACCTCCTAGCTTTGGTGCTTGTTTCTGCTCATACATTTTATCTATTAAATCTGGAGAAATGTATGTACCAAAGGTTTCTTTAAGAAATTTTTTATCTTTTTGCTCATGTAAAAACTGAAAAATGATATTACTTGCATATGTAAAGAATACACCTGCTAACGGCGCAACTAGAGGCATCACATAAGTACTACCAGGTCTAGGTAACTTGACTAATAAACTATCATAAAAATATTCATGAACAGCACTAGGCAATATATTTATGAGCGTAGTTTTAAGCATCCACCAAAGATCATTAGCAAACAAACCAAGAGCTACTCCAATATAGATGAGCACCTCAAAAATGATAATTCCACCAGCAAAAATAGGATGAACATCTAACCTTCTAAAAACTATATATGCAATGATACATAATATTGAGATAACTAAAAAATGAGAAAGCGGGTATAGACGACCATCAAATAACAACCTAGTCGTCCTTGATCCAAAAACAGTTAGATAATTATCATGTAATATAGTCTGTATGGCATTTGCATGAGTCTCCATCCCAGGTGTATCTTGAGTTTGACCAAGATAATTGTAAAATGGTGTTGATTTTACATCATGCAAGACTTCAACTGATGCTCCGATTATGACAATTTTATTATAAAAAGGTGAATTTTTTTTGTTATAATTCTTGCCTATACCCATTACACTCATCATATCTTCTCTCTCACTATCATCGTTTATCGCTAGAATCCAGCTAGGGATTTCTCCAGGCATAAATTGGCTCATCCAATCGATATCATTATTACCAGGTAATTCATAATCTTTTGTGTCAATTATCTGATACAATGAAAAACGTGGAAATGTATTCCAGGGTGGATAATTCGTATTAGCTAGCTTATAACCAGACGGGGGACCATAATAATTGACTAAAAAATTATTTGTTTTTCCATGAGATGGGATTTTTATGCGTCCTAATTGCCAAACTAAATCACGCTGATTCCAAGTCAGATTAGTCGTGTCAGGTATTCCATAAAATTGCTTAGCGCAACTAACCCCCAGGGTGTAGAATGGGTTTACTCTTAAAGTATCCGTTTCAAAAAAACCAGCGATACTATACTCTCTAGAAAAATTATCTATATCCTTAATATCATTAATTAAGCCAGTAGCGGGCTTTGCTTCCATGATTAATTTTACTGGTTCTGCGATATATTGAGGTGGTGTTGTTAATGGCTCACGGACCATTTTTGTATTCATTACTATTTCTGTCCCACTAGCTTTAGCATTTCTAATAGCATCTGAAAATATTACATCACCGTGGCCTGGAATAAATTGTCTAAGATCTGCAGGCCAGCTGCCACTAACACTTCTAAGGAATTCAGACCTGGCATCAGGCGCATCAAACTGTATATCAAAACCAATAACTTTAGCTCCTGCAAGAGTTAAATTATCTACGACTTTGGCCCAAATATCTCCTCTAGAATACGGCCAAGTCACATCTCCCTCAGAAAGAATACGCCAGGTCTCATCATCAACATCAACCAAAACGACATCTGTTCCTAAATTAATTATTGTAGAATCTGAAGCTCTCCATCCTGTTAATGGACCACGTACGTTATTGAACCTATAATCATAAGTTTTTAATTCTAAAAAATCGAAAAAACCTAACCAATGCATTATACATGTTAACAAAATAGAAAAGGCCGTCAATCCAAGATCTATCTTATGTTCAAAAAAGTAATTTTTAATCTTTTTCATTAGAATCTGTAATTAATGCTCAAAACTGTTCCAGAATTACTAGTAGACCAAACTTCGCCATTATTGTCAATCTTGCCATCATTATCATTATCAATTCCATCATCTTCGTTTGCTTTAATTTTATTAAACCTAATATTGCTCTTAAGACTAAATATTAAATTGTTCAGGATGTCCCAATCGCCACCAATTTTGAAACCTATAATTTGAACCGAATCATCATCATTACCATTTGCCATATAATCTAAACCAGAGGTAAGGCGTATCGAATTATTTTTAAAAGCATAACTGCCGTTAATACCTAAAGATGTCCAGCCAATTTTATTTTTAAATATATTGAGGTTTTCATCCATCATTGGAATAAAAATTTGAGTTTTATTATAAGATAAAACAGTGCGAAGTGGAAACGGAAACCTACTAGATATATTTGCTGAAATTGTTCGAGTATCTGATTTTTGGAATAAGTAATCATCTCGCCTCCGCTTATCCTCATATTTTTCATCAGTATTAACAATATCTTTATATGTAATAGAATTATAATTAACTGCAATAGTATTACTAAGAGGGCCAATATTTCCTGGGATATTTACGGAAAACAAAGTGTTAAGAGCTTTTGAATCTTCTCGATTATCTTTTAAAAATTGACCTAGAGAATCAACATCAATTGAATCTATGCCATTATTTTTACCTATAACCTGCAGGTTAAATACTATTGAAGGAGCACCTGGCCCCGGGACAAGAGTAGTATTTAGCATCACAGTTTTTGTTTTTAATGGATTTAAAACCACTTCTGTTAAATTATTATCTTTTGAACTATATCCTACAACAAACATCAACCTTCGACCCAACAACGAAAGCCTATCTTTGATTGTAAACTCTCTAATATTATTTGTCATGTATGGATTTCCAAACGTATAAAACTGAGGCCCAATTTGTTTATACTCTATTAAAATATTGTTTAATGTATAGCTCCCTTTTAACCTCAAGTGTAACGCAGAGGAAGGCATATTTATAATTGCTCTAAAAGGGTTTTTTTCTAATGCGACTGGATCAATGGGTGAAAAAGGCGTCATAAATTCATTTATTGTAAATAAGTCTTTGTAGTCATCAGGATCAGGCACACCTTCAAGAGACACATCTAAAATCTTACCATCTTTAAGGCTATCTAATTTGGTATCAAGCTCATCCAGCGTCAAAGCTCCATCCCAAATATTATTATTTGTCATACTATAGTTCCATGCAAGTTGGAAGACAATGTTCCGATTATCTAATGTGGTCTCAAAATTGAATCCCGCAACTAAATTTTCTTTTGGTGTGACACCGCCCCAATTAGAAGTGGGGATATAGATAGAGTCACCATACTCTAAAGTTAATTTTTGAAAATCAGAAAATTTTATTTCAGAATTTTCATTTATGTAATCGTTAAAAATATAAACTGAATCAATAGTTGAATCTTGAGCAGAAAAAGAAAACATTTCATTTCCACTAATAAATTGAGGTAAATCCTCAAAATCATCTTTCGCTTTGAGAAAATGAAACCCTCCATTAAAAAGATTAAATACTGAAAATGAAAGCCTCAATGCACTGATCTTTTGCGGAAAGGTATAACCGGACCTTGTAAAACTGAAAATTCTATTACCATCTAAACTAAATTCAGAATCATTTGGTAAAAAGGTATAACCACCATCTACTTTTCCTTTTTTATAATCAACCTGCTCTTTCAACTTACCATTCACATATTGAAAGTCAAGCCATGGTAGATCAACATGAATGTGACGACCACTTACTCTTTTACCATCAAGTAAAAATGGAGATAGAGATGGGTATACATCTCCATATTCTAGTTTTAAGTAATCGGTAACTTGAAGAGTCAATGTTTCCCGATTTAACGGCTGGAGGAAAACTGATTGTCTAGAACTGTTTTTATATGAATACCTAGCCTTTATCCAACTTAACTCACCATCTATTCGACCGTTGCTTTGACGCTCATTGAGATCTACTCCTGAGGCAGTACTATTAGTATTTAAAGCACCTAAATTACCCTTATATGTAAACGATTCAGAAACATTCACCATAGCCTTGGTTACATTAAAAGACCATTCTAGAGGAGTAATTTCA
>CAJQGZ010000134.1:25000-30192 GCA_905478065.1 uncultured bacterium
CATTTTCAACTGAAGTGGGTTCGGTCCTCCGGTGCGTGTTACCGCACTTTCAACCTGGTCATGGCTAGATCACCCGGTTTCGGGTCTGCCGCACGCTACTGAACGCCCTGTTCAGACTCGCTTTCGCTTCGGCTCCGAATGTACTATTCTTAACCTTGCAACGTACGAGCAACTCGCTGGCTCATTATGCAAAAGGCACGCCGTCACCCCACCTAAGTGGAGCTCCGACCGCTTGTAGGCATACGGTTTCAGGTTCTATTTCACTCCCCGCTAGGGGTACTTTTCACCTTTCCCTCACGGTACTAGTTCACTATCGGTCACATGGAAGTATTTAGTCTTACCGGATGGTCCCGGCTGATTCACACAAGATTTCTCGTGTCCCGCGCTACTCGGGTGTTAATTCGAACAAGTTCATTGGTTTTAAGTTACAGGGCTATCACCTTCTAGGGCTGAACTTTCCAGAACATTTACCTAACCTTTGAATTTTTGACTCGTCGAGACTATTGCAGCTGTCTCAGAATTAATCCCACAACACCACTTACGCAAAACCTGCAAGCTTGACACGTAAATGGTTTAGACTCTTCCCCGTTCGCTCGCCACTACTAAGGGAATCATTATTATTTTCTCTTCCTGGAGTTACTTAGATGTATCAGTTCACTCCGTTTGCTCTATCTACCCTATGTATTCAGGTAAAAGTACCACAATATTAATCATGGTGGGTTGCCCCATTCGGAAACCTCCGGATCAAAGGTTATTTGCACCTCCCCGAAGCTTATCGCAGCTTATCACGTCCTTCATCGCCTCCATGTGCCTAGGCATCCTCCGTACGCCCTTAGTAGCTTTACTAAAGTGTCTTTCTTGAAGATGACTTGGCTACATCTATTATTTAAAAAATAATGTCAGTTATCCAATTTCCCAATTTTCAAAAAGCAAAAAAAAATTTGTGGAGCTTACCGGGATCGAACCGATGACCTCCTGAATGCAAATCAGGCGCTCTCCCAACTGAGCTAAAGCCCCAATTATTTTGGCTGCAGCACAGTGGTGGGCCTGCGTGGACTCGAACCACGGACCTCTGCCTTATCAGGGCAGCGCTCTAACCACCTGAGCTACAAGCCCAATTTTTTGGTTTGCAAATGAGTCTGTTGATTCAAATTTCGACCGTCCTGGAAATTTCTTCCCAGTACTCCTTAGAAAGGAGGTGATCCAGCCGCACCTTCCGGTACGGCTACCTTGTTACGACTTCGCCCCAGTTACCAGCCTTACCTTAACGAGCTCTCTCCCGAAGGTTAAGCCACCCGATTCGGGTACTGCTGACTTCCATGGCGTGACGGGCGGTGTGTACAAGACCCGGGAACGTATTCACCGTAGCGTTCTGATCCACGATTACTAGCGATTCCTGCTTCATGGAGTCGAGTTGCAGACTCCAATCCGAACTGGGGTTAGTTTTTTGGGATTGGCTCCACCTTGCGGCTTTGCAACCCTTTGTACTAACCATTGTAACACGTGTGTAGCCCTGGATATAAGGGACATACTGACTTGACATCATCCCCACCTTCCTCCTAGTTATCCTAGGCAGTCTCCTTAGAGTCCCCACCATAATGTGCTGGCAACTAAGGATAGGGGTTGCGCTCGTTGCGGGACTTAACCCAACATCTCACGACACGAGCTGACGACAGCCATGCATCACCTGTGATCACGTCTTTGAGCAAGCTCGCAGAGGGCTCTATTTTCATAAAGCTTTCGTGAACATGTCAAACCCAGGTAAGGTTCTTCGCGTTGCATCGAATTAAACCACATGTTCCACCGCTTGTGCGGGTCCCCGTCAATTCCTTTGAGTTTCAACCTTGCGGTCGTAGTACCCAGGCGGAGTATTTAACGCGTTAGCTCCGCTACCGAAGGGGTCGAATCCCCCGACAACAAATACTCATCGTTTACGGCGTGGACTACCAGGGTATCTAATCCTGTTCGCTCCCCACGCTTTCGTCCCTCAGCGTCAGTTTTAGGCCAGAAAGTTGCCTTCGCCATTGGTGTTCCTTCTGATATCTACGCATGTCACCGCTACACCAGAAATTCCACTTTCCTCTCCTAAACTCTATCCTAACAGTTTCAACTGCATTTCATCGGTTAAGCCGATGTATTTAACAATTGACTTGTTAGATCGCCTACGGACCCTTTACGCCCAATGATTCCGGACAACGCTAGCACCCCTCGTATTACCGCGGCTGCTGGCACGAAGTTAGCCGGTGCTTTCTTGCGAGGTACCGTCAAAAACGAAAATTATTTACCTCCGAATTTTTCTTCCCTCACGACAGATCTTTACGCTCCTAGAAGCTTCATCGATCACGCGGCGTTGCTGCGTCAGGCTTTCGCCCATTGCGCAAAATTCCCTACTGCTGCCCCCCGTAGAGGTCTGGGCCGTATCTCAATCCCAGTGTGGCTGATCATCCTCTCAGACCAGCTACCGATCATTGCCTTGGTAGGCCATTACCCCACCAACAAGCTAATCGGACGCAGGCCCATCCTAAAGTACGAGCCGAAGCCCGCTTTAACAATAGTATCCCTAAGGATCTATTGCATCATTCGGTATTAGCTCCGGTTTCCCGAAGTTGTCCCAATCTCTAGGGCAGGTTACCTACGTGTTACTCACCCGTTCGCCAGTTTACTACTATTCCGAAGAATAGATTCTCCTTGACTTGCATGTATAAAGCACGCCGCCAGCGTTCGTCCTGAGCCAGGATCAAACTCTCCATTGTATGTTTTAAATGGTTTGTTTTAATTGGCTAGAATCAACGTAAGACTCACTGCAAACCAAATTATCAAAAAGCTTAAATATTTTTCGTGTAAAGCCTGTAAACTTAGTAGTCAACATTACCACTAGTCAATACTTATAAACATTATTTTTAATTATTATTTACTACACTAGGCTCTTCAAAATCCATAAACAATTGAGGGGGAATTAATGCTATTTTGTCATTAGCATAATATTGGACTAGATTTTTATTTTTTTCCTTTGTGTCGATGAAGGATTTTACAAAACTAGAAACATATAAAGCTGAACCAAAAATTATAGGTGGTAATGTATATTTTACTAATTCAGATTTTGCAGAAATCGGCTTTGATAATGCGCCTCCCGCCAAGTTAAAACTCTCATCAACACCTTCATGTATTGGTAATAAAGTACTTGAAGGCCTTGAAAAACGCACATCTCCAGCACTGCTACTATTCCTACTCGAATTATATACACTGTAAAACGATAGCGCTGAAATGAGAATACCTTGTGCATTTTTCTTGTCTTTTAAAGCTAGTTGTCCACCACCAGGTAAAAATAAACCGCTCATTGCTACTTTAAACTTACTATGCTTACGAATTCCTGATACATTTTCAATAGCCTGATATAAAGGAATCATAAGCTTAGAATAATGTTTATCTTTAAATTTTTCTTCAGCAGAAATAAATACTGTTCTCGCTTTTTCCCAATCTAAAGATCTGAGATAGCTGTATCCTCTAAGCGTTAGAAAATAAGGGTCTTTTGTGGAATCTGTTTTTAATTTAACGGACTCTATATCTCCCTCCATCAAGTAGCAATAAATTTCCCTGTATTTTGCGCTTTTATATGCGATTGAGTTAGATGACTCGATATCCACAACTCTGTTATAGTATCTCCTAGCTAGAAAATAATTACCCATTTCTTCATAAGACCTTGCTATTAGGTGTAAAAGTGCGGGCTTGACAGGGTCATTAGGCAATCTGTATAAAAACTGAAATGAAGAAATTAGACATCGTTCGTAATATCCTTCATTAAATAAGAAATCGCAAAAAGAGGCCATTTCATCTCTTTGGAATTTCGTGTACCCTTCCCATTCTAATTCAATTTGGTCCGCAGATCGGTAAGCCTGTTGACTAAACGACATAGATAGGACAAGGAATAGATATAGAATTGACTTTAGCATAAAAAAATTCCCCCATACTTCACGTGGGGGAATTTACATCAAATATAAAAAAAAGAAAGAGCTCTAACGAATTAACAACATCTTCTTCCTAGAGACAAAAGTTTCACCTCTCAGTTCATAAAAATATACGCCAGATGCTGCATCATTATTTAATAAGTCTGTACCGTTCCACTCAAAGGTATACTTACCTGGAGTCATTACTTTATTAGCTAACATTTTAACATCCTGCCCTAGAAGATTGTAGACTCTTAAAGTAACAAACTCTGCAGTTGGAACGTTAAAGGATATTTGAGTATTTGGGTTAAACGGATTTGGATAATTTTGAAATAGCGCAAATTCTTTTGGAAGAAATTGATCATCCTCAGAAGACGCTGTAACCGTGCTAACAGCAATCGGGCTATCTTCACCTGGGAAACCACAAACCACATTTAACAATTCCGGATTTAAACTAGTCCCCGGTATATTGACAATTGAAAAATGAAAAGAAATATTTTCTGGCAAAGTTGCACCATCAGCTAGAGTATAAGTCAAATGCAACAAGTCTCCTTCTTCGCCATTGCCTGCTGTTCGAGCTCTATTTACACTGTAAGCAAGAATTTTGACGTAATCATCGATTGCATTTCCCAATATTGTCATATCAGAAGTCGGATTACCTTCATCATTAACAAGTCCTTGAAGTTTTTGACCTCTAGTAACACTGGAATAAGTAAGGTCGTTAGAGTCATGGTAGATATCTAATTCAATTCCCCTGATTGGCTCATTATCGACAATATTAATTGTGAACGTTATATTATTGCCATTAATCTCAACGCCATTTCCAAACGTTATGCAAGCGCACAGGCCTGTTGAAATCTGTTGGCCATAAGAAGGATTTGGACTACCATCAGGAAGCATAGTTCTCATATCAACATGATACGCTGAATCTGAAGGACACTCAATTTCAGCAGATACTGATGTCACTGTAATTGATAAAGATGCTAAAAATATAAATATTTTATTTATTTTCATTCCCAAGTCCTACTATTGTGATAATTTATAAAATTTAATTTAATAGATAAACAGGATTAGTCACAATCTTAAATATTTTTGAAAGAACTAAACTTGTTTATTTTACCAGCGCCAGTTTTTGCACATGGTAGTTTGTTGCTGTTTCAACATGTAAAAAATATATTCCAGTTGGAGACAACATATCAAATTGATTCTTTCCAGACCACTGGCCTTGAACCCTGCCTGCATTTACTT
>CAJQGZ010000135.1 GCA_905478065.1 uncultured bacterium
GACCTTTTGGTCCCCACCAAACCCATAAACCATCTTTTTCATCTAATTTAAAACTTTTCATAGCCGTCTTAATTCCATCGCCGTTCCATAATGTAGTTTTACCAAAGAGCTCTCCATCTTTCCATTGACTGTCTTCAATTTTTTTTCCTGCATCATTGAAGCTCATCCATAAGCCATGTTTTTGCCCTGCTCTGTAACTTCCCTCTTTAATTTTTTCTCCATTTTGATCTAGCCATAACCACAATCCATTTTCGACACCTCTTTTCCAACTTTCTTCACGATTTTTATTACCATTAGTTTCGAAATAATAGATCGACTTGCCATCTTTAAAATCATTCTTATATGATATAACACTTTCCTTTTTACCACTTTCATTAAAATAATTCCATTTACCAACTTTTTTACCTTTTTTATAAAACTCCTCTTTCTCTTTTTTACTATTTGAGTACCAGGCCGTCCATTTCCCTTCCCGCTTATCATTAATGTATATTTCTTCTTTAGATTTATTACCGTTCGCATGATAATAACTAACTGAACCAGTTTTCTTTCCTTTTATATATCTTTCTGATTTTTTTTTATTTCCTTTATCATCGTAATAAGTCCATTCTCCATTTTTTTGGTCTAGCAAATATGATTCTTCTCTATCTGTCTTACCATCTTCATTCCAGAATGTCCAGTCACCATGCATTTTACCATTTTTTAATTCTCCAGTGAGTTTTCTTCCCTTATTTCTATAGTTATCAAAGACTCTACCAGAGAATGGTTTTTTTGAACCATATACATACTTTACACCCTTTTTATCTATTAACTCTTTCCACATTACTCTTTTTTGCTGTGAGAAAAGTGAAGATATTGACAAAGCAAGAATAATTGCATTTCTTAAAAAGAAGTTGTTCATTTGTATTCCCTGATTAGATATTAATTTCTGATGAAGGACATTATTTCATCATTATTGATATAATAAAATTTATAAGTGCCTATTGTTGTTAAAATAATTTTGTGATTTTTTTGCATGCGGCTATTAAAAGCTATTTCCTCACCAAACTCCCATAATAGTGAACCTGCTGGATAGTTAATATCATCATTTTTTATTTTTCCAGGATACTGGGTATATTCTAATTGCTTATCTGAAAAAAACTCTAAAGAGCCTTCTTCATATAAATTAGGCCATAATCCTGCAACCATCCTAGCCTGCCCAATGAAGATACGATGTATAATAGCCTTACGGGATGTCAAATTATTATTCAACAGCAATCTATCAATTAAATGAATTTGTTGCGCAGTAGAAATAAGTATTAATCTTAAATGCTGCTTATAAGTGAGATTATAATTTTCAACAATATGTCCTGAAAATACCGTACTAACCAATGTGACTTGATAAGTAAGTGCATTAGCTATTTCATCAATATTGGATTTTATTTTAAATAATTCCATATATTAAAATTGTTTATAATTATAATTATACTACTAAAAAAATATACATCTAAATTGAATAGTTTAACAGAATCTATAAAAGTTTTATTTCTGATGAAATCGTTCTTTAATCATAAGGCCATCCTTATAAAATCTCTCGCTTATTTTTAAACCTTCATAAGACCAAGTGATCCATATGCCATCAATTTTTCCAGCATCGAATGTAATCATTTTACTTTTGTTACCATTATTATGCCACCAAGTTTTTCTACTATTCAGCCCATTAGCATCATATTCAACTTTATAACTAATATTACCATTTTTGTAATAAGAAGTGCTCTCTTTTAAAATAATTTCTGATGATGTCTCTTTATAAGTGTATATACTCTTTGGTATCCTGTTATCATAAAAATCATGAGCAAGCCTCAAATTATTTCCCTGTAAAAAAGTTAAGATAAAAAAAACAAAAAATTTATTCATTCTTGACCTCTATTTTTATTTCGTTGATAATTTGAAAAATTTATAGCAGAAATTATAACTTTATTATTTAATGCTTTTTTAAAATTAGAATTAAAGAGTCCTATCTTAATTGATTCCATCCATGACATATCATGAATATTTTTTATTCTTTGCCAGTGTTTTTGTTTCATTAATATATGTTCATTGGAACCTAATAAAACAAAAAGCCCCTGAAAAAATCCAGGGGCTTTTTAAAATCAATTTGTTTTTGTCTATTACTCGATTCGAATGTAACCTGCTTTTGGATGCCAGGTAAATATTTTGGACTCTCCAAAAAACTTACATTTAGAAATAACAAACTCATATGTATTAGGTTTACCTTTACTTACTTGGTATGACATACTTTTTGTTGAAGCAAAGCCAGTCTCGAGCGAAGGTTCATAACCAGCAGTTAGTACGACTCTTTTTTCATCAAGAAGTTTCCTAGAGGAATTCCTTTCTAAAAGAAAGCCTTCTAGGTAATCTAAGGGTTTATTTGTGAGATTAGTTAATTGAACATTAACTACAATTCTTTTCTCATCAACATATCTAGGTGTCACTGTTATTTCAAAAGGCCTGCCATCTTGAGAGAAGACGAACCCGATAAGCACAATGAAAGCAATTATTTGTGTACGCATGCTGGATATTATTAGAAATATTTAAAAATCAAAAGCGAAAGATTCAAATGATTGATTTTTATTTTTAAGGTATAAATCATTAAAAATAACATTATTTATATTCTGCAATTAATACTTTTATGTTCGTACTTCCAATATTTTCAACCTGATGTCTAACTACATTATCTGAAAAAGAAACTGCACCATCCTGGAATGATCGTTCGCTAATAGAACCATCTGCTCCTACTACTTTTACAATCCCTCCGTTTATTATATAGGCGGTATTTGGACCATGCTCATGCACTTTATCACTTTTACCTGCAGCAAATGAAGCTAAATATATTTTAATTTTTTCATCTTCATGAACTACCTCATAAATTTCGGGAGATACTTTTTGAGGAGCAAAGCTTTCATCAGTATTAAAAGATGGCATAGAGCCTAATTTTTTATGTTCAATCAAAATAATGTTAATTTCTTCTGATCCAATATTTTTAACTTGATGACGAACACCCTGCCCGTTGTGTCCTGTAAATCCCCCAGGAATTTGTCTTTCATTTATTGTACCATCTGGCATTGTGACCTGAGCTTTACCACCGTCTAAGAGGTGAAATGTAAATGGGTAGTGATCATGCATACTGTCACTCTGCCCAGGTGCAAAACTAACTTTCATGACTTTTACTGTTTCATTATCTAATAGAACCTCATAGACATCAGGAGAAACCTTCTCTGGTAATAACATTTTTGGTTTTGATCCAGAACATGAAATAAAAAATAAAACTAAAATAGCTGATAAATATTTATACATAAAACCTCCAATAATTATCTAAAATGTGAAGTTCAAAAAAAGTAGAATTTTCTTTAATTTTATTCCTAAAGAATAATCATTATAAAAATGTTAATCTATACTTTTTATGCAAGCATCATTATTATACTTAACCGAATTAACTATTTTTGAAACTTTGTGATATTGAATTCCATCTATGGACAATTTATACGAGTTCTTAAATTCAATACTATCATCTAGATATGTTAAGATACTTGAATTATTTAATATTAAAGGCATTCTATGGTGAAGTGTTTTTAGGTGACTAAAAGAATTCTGTGTGACTATAGTGAATGAGTTCACATTTCCCCAACGAGTCCATAGGCCAGCTAAAGGCAAAACAGATTGATTTGAATGTATGTACATAGGTTGCTTTCCATTTTGTGTATTTACCCACTCATAATATCCACTAGCGACGACTATGCACCTATGATTTTTCACTAAACCTTTAAAACTAGGTTTATCATTTAGAGTTTCCAACCGAGCATTAATTAAATTAGATGCATACTTTTTATCTTTAGACCATGAAGGAATCAAACCCCAATGCATATTTTCTAATTTCATACCACTAGAAGCAACCCTTAAAATCGGAGCAAGCTGAGTAGGGCAGATATTGTAACTGGGTTTAAGTGTATTTGGTTCATTAAGCTCAATTTCTGAACCAAAAAACTCGATTATTTCTTCCTTAGTGTTTTTATTTACGTATCTACCACACACTTTGATTCCATGGCTAAGTTTTAAACAAAAAACCCCGCTTAAAGCGGGGTTTTAAAAATTAAACATTCAACATTAAATTGAATTATCTTTCGAATCTTTTTTGTCTTGAATTGATGCTTTGTAATATGTTTCGTTGTTCAAAAAATTTACAATTTTCTTTGAATTAATTTTCTTATCATCATAAACCACCTCAGCTGTACCAGAGGCAAAATCTACCTTACACTCTTCTACACCTTTTATATTTTGAACAACTTTGGATACTTTTCCTGCACAACTGTATGCGCACTTCATACCATCAATTTTTAAATTAACTTTATTACCTTCAGCAAATAAGAATGAGAATAATAATATGGGTAATAACAGATTTTTCATAATTAACTCCTAAGTGTTTATAAAATATATGATTCTCAAGTAGAACTTATCCAACATTATTTTCTAATCGATTGATAACTCTTCAGCAATTGGCAAGACAGGTTTAGACTTATTTTTGTTTTTTTCATATTCATTTATAATAAAACCAAAAAGAATAACACCCGCTATATAAAAAGCAGCCGTTATTGAAAATATTTCATAATATCTGAAGTCCAGTAGTCTTAGCCATTCAAATATTTTGGCACTAATGAACCATGAAGCGCTCCATAAACTTGAACTTAATGCACTAATTAATTCTTGATTTTTTTTACCCACAAAGTTCATCATTAGCTCATTAGAAGCAGGGTGAGCCATATGCATTAAAGGTTGCCTCAATATATAAGCTGAAATAGCGACAAATAAAGCATAGCTATGATTCGCGTATAATTCTGTCAGCGACATAATGATTAAAAATATTATAGCAAAGCTTTGGACAACAACAATTGTTGCCCAATAACCATATTTTTTTCTCAGAGTTGGGACTAATAAAGAAAATATAAAAACTAAAATAGCTGTGATACTACCTAGCAAACTAAAATTGCTTGAACTAAGACCAAAAACTGAATTAAAAAATAAATTAACAAATGGTATTGTTAATCCAGCTCCAATGGAAATAAGAATCAAAGGCGAAAGTGCTCTAAATATTATTTTCCAATCATAATTTTTATGTAATGAAAAAATACCACTTTTTTTTATCGGTTTACCCTCTCCACTTTCATCAATTTTCATTGCAAAAGAATAAGATGATAATCCAATTATTGTAATAATCCATAAAATATTGTATTCTGAAAATGAAAATTTATTGTCAACTATTTCTAAACTAGAAATCCAATCGAGACCAGATATCATCAAGCCTGAAAAAATCGTCGAAAGAGACCATGTCGATGCGCTTAGCGATAAAGCTTCAGTGCTATTCTTTTCAGATGTACTTCTAATAATAAATGGCAATGAACATACTCGCATTACCATCATGCCTATTCCCCAAAGGATGAATGCTAGCTGAATTAAAGGTATAATAGACAGTCTAATTGACTCAATAATCATTATACTAGTTAGAGGCACCGCTATTGAAGACAAAACAAAGAAAGGTTTTAATTTTTTCCCTCTGATATATATGCCTAGTGGTAAGGCAAAGGTAAGCGCGCCAACAAATCGCAAGGAATTAAAAGAAGCAATCTCAGGATCAGAGAAACCCTTCTTTCTTAAATAAATGTTAAGGATTAGGATAAACGCGACATGAATAAGGCTTAAGCTAAATTCTAAAAAAAATAATAGATGTACATTTTTAGGAAGATTTTTATAACTAGCAAAAATTTTGAAAATAGAGGATTTAATATTTATTCTTCTTCTAAAATTGTTAATATCACTTAAATAACGAACTTAGTTCAATAATATAATCTCAAGACTGTTTCAGCGACACAACCGAATCGTTTTCTTCCTTCAACCTCTATACTAACTTCATTCACTAGCTCAATATTATTTTTTTTTGGAGTCAAATTAGTAATCTTTACTCTTCCTCTTATTTTCGAGCCTGACTTTACAGGATATGGAAAGCGGACTTGATTTAATCCACAATTAACGATCATTTTTAATCCGGGGTGGATACTTTCAAAGTCAAAATTTTCTGTTAATTTTGGAATTAGTGACAAAGTCAAAAACCCATGGGCTATTGTTGATTTAAATGGCGATTCAATCTTGGCTTTTTCGACATCCGTGTGAATCCACTGATTGTCTCCTGTTAAATCCGCAAACCTATTTATTTGATCTTGATTTACCGTTTCCCATTGCCCCACTAAAATCTCTTCCCCTACTCGGTTTTTAATTTTATCGTAGGCCTTTTTAATATTTTCATTTGAAATAGGCTCTTTTTTCTTAAAAATATTTGATTTATCAATCGATGGTAAATTGAGCATCCAAGGGTTATTCAAAGTGTTACTGATACTACTATTCAATTTTTGAGATAATGCTTTGAATTTTGGTTCAATCATAACGCGGTAACGATCTGTATTATCTTTTAAATCTGCTCTTTTTTCTTTTATAAACTCGAATACATCAACCATCATTATTCTCTAAAATTATTATCGCTCAAATTAAAAATTGTTTTCTCTAATAAAGAGAACTAATTAACCCTTTTTAAAATTTTATTACATAAAACTATTTATATTAGATATATATCTATCTTTTTGATTATTTAAATCGTTAAGATTGCTCTTCATATCTAAAATAATCCAAAATGCACCATTGAATTTTTTACCACCAGCCAAGAAATTTCCACCAGATAGAACCAATACCAAGCCAGACAACTATGTGGTATATTGAAACTATAAATCCAATCTTAAACCATGCAGATGGCATGACATAGCCATTCCCAAAATAAATAATCATTGGCCCAGTTGAATAATTAGTTAGACAACCACTCAAGTTAGAAAAATATGCAATTAAACAGATTATAATTATTGGTTCAAACCCCAAGTTATGTACAATTAAAAACATTGCACCAGATAATGCAACAATATGAGCTGTTAACATTGAAAATAAATACATTGAATAGAAATAAATAAGTGCTAAGGATAGTGTGATTAAAATTGGAGAAAAATCTAATAAACTATTTTCAAGTATTCCAGAAAACCAAAAAATAAACCCAGCTTCTTTTAAACTTGTTGCTATCGTTAATAGTCCGCCTAGCCAGATTAGAGTATCCCAGGCTTTATGATTTTTTACCATGTTATCCCAGGAGACTACTTTGAAAAATAGAATCAACATAAGTCCACTTAGAGCTACTATCGTAGTACCAAAGCCATGAAAACTTTTACTCAACCATAAAAAAACCATCAGAACCATTATAATTCCAGTGATTATCTCAGCTCTAGTCCAAGAACCAAGCGTTTGGAGCTCTTTATTTATTCTAATCCGAACTGGTTCGATTGATTCAATACTTGGAGGAGACAAATACTTCATTAATAATGGTAACCCAGCTAACCCAATTAGTCCTGGGACTATAGCTCCTAACGCCCATTTTAGCCAGCCAAATTCAATTTCAAAAACCTCTAAGGCTGCTCTGGATACTAGAGGATTTGCTGCCATTCCAGTCAAAAACATAGCAGCCGTGATTAAGTTTGCGTGAGCTCCAACTAGATTGAGATACTGCCCTGCTTTTCGAGGGTTACTATTTGGTGAAGATCCTAGCGTCCTTGAAATCGAGTCAACGATTGGTGCCAATATACCACCTCCCCTTGCTGTATTTGAAGGCACAACTGGCCCTAAAATAAGCTCAGCACAACATATAGCATAACCTAAACCAGTGATAGACCGGCCAAGATAATATATACTTAGAAGGGATATTCTGTTACCTAGTCCTGAGTTAATTATTGCACCAGCAATCAAAAATGCAATTACGACAAGCCATGTTGTTGAATCACTATAGCCTTTCAAAGCAGACTTTAAAGGCATTAATCCGGTTAAAACAGAAAAAGTTAAACCGGTTAGGACACTCACCGCTGTCGGAATAGATTGCAATAAAATCGAAAAAATGACAGAAACAAAAACGATAAACACGCGATAGCCATTTATATCTAATTCTTCAGGTGGTTTTAAAAACCAAAAAACAAATATTAGTATTAAAGGATAAAATTTCTTCAGATCATATTGGCGCATTGTCGAATATACCGTAAAAAGAAAAAAGCCACAAAAAGGTTAACGAATAATGATATTTCCCATTTCTAAATATTATAATCTTAACTCTTTAAAAGAGCATTTTAATGAAGAGTAATTAAAAGATTTGTTTAAAGGAGGTTTAAATATGCTGGCTATGATTCGAATTCATCTCTAATTAATTCAGCCCAAATAATTAAACGCTCTTCTGTTAATTCTTCTTCATTATCATTATCCAATCCAAGACCAAGAAAATCATCGCCATCTAAAGCTAAGGAATGCTCAAATTCATAACCCTCTGTTGGCCAACGACCAATTAATGTTCCACCATTACCAATAAAAGGTTTCGCGAGTAATCCGATAGCATCTAAGAAATTATCGCTGTAGCCTACTTGATCTCCGCATCCAAAAAAAGCAGCTTTAACATTTGAAAAATCTAATTTTTTATACTCTTCGTATATTGCATCCCAATCGTCTTGCAGTTCCCCAATGTGCCAAGTCGGACAACCTACTAATAGTTTTTTATATTCCAACATTTTTGAAGGTGGTGTATCAACAATATTATACAAATCTAACTGACAGCGTTATGACTTTAAATAATCAGCAAGAAAGTTTGTCGCTTCTTCTTGATTCCCAGTATTACTACCCCAAAATAAACCTATTTTTTCCATTTTTTATCCTTTAAATATTTAAAAAAACAAAACGGGTCCCATTCATAGTTTTGGAACCAATTTTAAGTATTACTTATAATTTAGAACAGAACCCATTTGTTTTTATTTTTGTATTTTAATAACCAATAGGTGAATATACACATATTGATATTTAGTCTCAATATCAATTATTAAAACAATGCAATTAATTTTTATAATGTGAAAATTTGAATAGTAACTCTATTTGTATTAATTACTAAATTAGTTCTCTCTTTTTATGCATAAGAAAAATAACATAAAAAACATCTTGCAAGGACTTTGCCAAATTACGTTATCATTTCTACTCCTTTCTGGTAGTCTTCATATTTCTGAGCATGACCACACAAAAGAAGAAGGATACAGTATCTGTAACCCTGAATGTAACTCATCAGATCACCATGTTTTAAAGGCTGATTGCGATAAGTGTACAAGAAATCAGAATAACCAGAAAATATATAATGACACATATAAAATCAATACCTATGTAAAAACAAAAAATTCGTATTATTTTGATGAGCATGTTTTCAAAAATCTTTTAAACCAATTAAATATCCCCTCAAGGGCACCCCCCTCATCCTTTAACTAAAAACAGTATTACACTCGTACTAATAAATTAGTACAATTCTATTTTAAAATTTTAAAGGAGCATTTTATGCAAACACTATTCTTACGTTCATTAAAAGCGTATACTATTTTTTCACTTACATGTGCCATGTTATTTATAACTGGTTGTGAAGACGACGACCATGATAACAACGATGACGTACATACCGATGCAGATGGTTTCATTTTAGAGAATGAAAGCGGAACTGAAGTTTATAGAGAGTTTGAAGGCGCCGTAACTGGTTCTGTCGCTTTAAGTGTCGGCGACACTCTTGAATTATCTGTCCATTTTCTTGATCATGATGGAAATGAAATTGAACATGATGAGGAAGAAGAAGAGGAAGAAGGACACGAAGAAGGCGAACTCGAGGTATCTGGTTCTGATGCAAGTATTGCTATAGTCGAAGTAGAACATGAAGAAGAAGACCACGATCATGATCATGAAGAAGAACATGGAGCTGCTTTACACATTATTGGGGTGAGCTCAGGAAGCACTAGCTTTCAAATCCAATTAATGCACGATGGTCATGCAGACTACACCTCTACAAATAACGTAACAGTAACTGTTAATTAATCGTAGTAATTAGACAAGAAGCTGCCTAGATCAATGTCTGGGCAGCTTTTAGTTTTTTTATGATACTCCTTCTTTTCGTGCGTTATCTACCTCTATATATAGCTCTATTTTTTATCAACTCACTTTCTGCTCAAGAAGTAGCATCAATTAAAGGAGTAATATTTGACAATAGTAATCTGAAACCTATATCTGGTGCTAATGTTTATATTGTAGATAGTGATCTTGGTACAGTCTCCAGTGAATTAGGAACTTTTTCACTCTCTTTAGATAATTTAAAGAAAAATGAAATAAAGATTTCGATGATTGGGTTCAAGGATACAACCTTATTTGTAAGTCACAAAAATATAAAGAATAAATACAAAGTTTTTTTGACTCCTAAAACAATCCAAATGAGCGGAGTAACAGTCCATTCACATGAAGAGAGCAATAAGAATAAAGCCCCATCTTCAATATCGATGATTGGTAGTAGATTGAAAAAAAACATTAATAGCGACCTTGCGACCACTCTTACTGGGGAGTCTGGTGTTGCGATGAGATCATCCGGGCAAGCAACCCAAAGACCTATTCTAAGAGGATACTCAGGGGATAGATTCCTAATTACCTCTGATGGTTTTGAACTTGGTGATTTATCTAACACTACTGCCGACCACGCGGTGAGCATGGAAATTTCTTCTGCAGAAGGTATAGAAGTAATGCGAGGACCAGAGACCTTAGCCTATGGGTCAAACACTATTGCTGGTATAATTAACATACTATCTCCAATGAATAGTCAAAAAAAGATAGAACGAGCTTTATATAATGTATTTTTTGGACATGAGAGCTCGAACCAGTCAAAGCTTTTAGGAACAAATATTAGTATTCCATTAAACACCTATCAACTTTTTACGTCAATAACTAATAGAAAATCTAATGATCAATCTTCTCCCTTGGGTTCTCTAAAAAATACAGCATTAATAAAAAACGACCTTTCAATAGCTGTAACAAAGTTTGGTGCCAAAAATTTCACTTCCCTTCAAATAAAAGATTTTTCAATGGATTATGGAATCCCAGGAAGTCCAGAGGGACATATTAATGGAGTTGACTTAGAACTAAAAAATCAAAGCCAAAAATTAATGTATCACAGCGATATTAAACTTTTTTCATTTAATATTTTAGATATTGAACAAGGATACATTAGATATGGGCACAAGGAATTTGTTAAGGATGCTAATTATGCATCTGTTGATTTGAGACAAAATATTATTTATTTGAATGCTTTACTGAGCGGAGAAACATTAAAAATTGGTATTAACTATCAAAATAGAGACTACCTTACACGCGGTTTTATATGGACTCCAAATTCCAATGAAACAAAATTAGCTGTATTTGGCATAAATAATAGAAAGTATGATAACCTTAAATTGCAATTTTCTGGAAGGATTGAATACCGATCAATCAACCCTAGTGTTGAAGATACTTTCTTTTCTAATATTGAACCCGAAGATGTAAAAAAACGTGATTTTATATTGTTTTCTTTTGGTATATCAGGACTAAATAAGAGAAAAAATTATTCAATATACAATCATATTCTGTACACAAGCCGCGCTCCAAAAATCGAAGATCTATATTCTGATGGTCCCCATCTAGGAAGCTATTCGTATGAGATTGGCGAACCAAAGCTTGATCAGGAGAATACATTAGGATTTGAAAATACTTTTTCTTTTTTTAATGATAAAAATGAATTCAATCTTACCAGTTATATAAACTATAGCTCTAATTTTCACATTTTTCAAAAAATGGGAGATGGTTACGAAACTGGGGCCGATTGGATTGAGTGGGGTAGTGGGTCTTCAGGTTGGTTATATAAATATAAAATATTTGGCCTTGAAACCTTGATTTATGGGTTTGAGCCAAATTTTAAGATTAATCTAAAATATTTTAACCTATTAGGAAATGCCTCAATATGTCGAGGTTTAGATTTACAGAACGATATGTCACTGGCATACATTCCTCCAGATTTGATTCGATTTCAAATAGAAAAAAATATTCTGTTTTTAAATAACACTTTTGAATTTTTGTTAGTTTCTAATCAAGATAAACTTGGTGAGTTTGAAACGCCAACAAATGGATACAAACTTTTTAATTATAACTGTACGTATACTTTTAGTAAAAATAATAGCATGCATCAATTAATATTTCAAGTATCTAATATATTAAATGAAACCTATTATAATCATTTATCTAAAATTAAAATGATAATGCCTGAACCCGGGCTAGGATTCAATATTAATTACAGGTTTCGTATTTAAAAATTTAGCAGCAACTACATCCGCCAGCGCAGCAACTACAACCACCATTCTCCCAAATTCCAACTTGATTAATATTAAGACTGTTAAAAACCCAGTCAAATTCAAGACTTAACCAGTTTGAAACATCATCGATGGTCCAATTTTTTTTATCCCATTTAAGCTCTAATTTTTTGGGTAATTTTTCAAATTCTTCATGATCTGGATCCCAATCAATATTTGTAATCTTTAGAAGTGGAAATTCATTTTCTTTCATTCTTCATCCTCTCATTAAAAAAACATTAAATAATTTAGCAACATTCATTGCTCTCACATTGACAGTACTTCATATTGTATAGATGAAATCCAATAAGAAGAAACGCAGGAATAAACTTAATATTCTGATGAACGCTAATCCAACCAAACTTAGCGTTCAATATAAAAAAACCTAACCCTAACCAACTAGCTAGTAGCCCCCTAGGAACCAATGAACTATTTGAATTTCTAGATGCTTGGATTACAGCAAAAAGAGAAATAACTAGAAAAATATAATCTAATGATTGCCACCAAGTTGGAGCAAAGTTACAACATGCTGCTGAACAAGCTGAAGCAATAAAAAAGATTGGCGTTGCAAGACAATGCAACATGCATAAGCCGCTTACCAAAGCGCCAAGACTATCTACTTTAATATTTTTTATCGAAATATTTATTGAATTTAACATCATTTGTTTCCTTTATGATTTTCAAAAGATATTTTTGAACAAAGATTTAGGAGCATCAAATTTCTCAATCATAATTCAATTATAATCATTACTGAAAAATTGATGATAGATGTTTACGACAAATACGAAACTGGCATGCACTCATTGCATACAAAATGTATTTTTACTGAAACTGTTGCTCCTTTAATAAAATCTAAAGGATAATGGGTGGGGCTCTTTTATTTGAATTAAAATTTATGAATTTAGAAAAAGTAATGTCTTTAGGATTGTCAAATGATGTTGAGTTGTTATGAAGTGATAAATCAAAAAGATTTACACCTACATATCTTTGGGTTTTGCTTAAACACTTTTCACATTGATGAGAATAAGAATGATGCTCAATATCCTTACATCCTATATTGCATATGTTGTATCCATTTTGATGCTCGTGCGCCGGAGTATGATCTAAATGAAAAATCGAGCTAAAAAATAAAAGAGCTATCCCAGTTAAAATGAATTTATTTATCGATTTTTTCATTATCAAAAATTGTGATAATGTGATTAAACTATGCAATATATTTTTTTATAGACTTAAATAATAATTAAATTTATTTATGTAATAACAGTATTAAATTGCAGTATTCAATTAAATAAGTAATAATTGAATAAATAAACAAAAGTAGGAAAATAATAAAATGAGTGATGTAAAAGAAGGAACCGTAAAATGGTTCAATGATAAAAAAGGATTTGGATTTATAGCACCAAAAGATGGTGATAAAGACTTATTTGTTCATATGAATGAGATTCAAATGGATGGGTACAAAACCTTAAGAGACGGGCAGGAAGTTGATTATGAAGAAGGTTCTTCTGATAAAGGTCCTTGCGCAACAAACGTAGTACCTAAATAGACTACTCTAGTAACTTTTTTACTAAAAATGATATTTTGAGGTTTGAATTTATTTAAAGTTTGAACCTCAAAATATTTACATTTCTAGTTATTTCTTCCGATAGTTCTTTTCAATAAAAACATAAAATTTTAAATCAAAGATACCTACCGACCTATCAAACGGGGTATGCCCCCC
>CAJQGZ010000136.1 GCA_905478065.1 uncultured bacterium
GTAAAATCTCATTTGAGGGTATAGATTTAAATGTAATTGATGTTCAGAAGCATAATGACATGATAATTCACTTATGTAAAGGTGTAGTTTTAGATTGGAGTAAGGTCGTAAGTGTTCAATGTGTCGTCAATGATTTTCACAGATCAAGTGTAAAAAGAAATCATACTGCTACGCATTTATTGCACGCTGCTTTAAAAAAAGAATTAGGGGACCAAGTTCAGCAAGCAGGTTCATTGGTACACCCAAATTATTTAAGATTTGACTTAACATATTTTGAAAAAATTACAGGGGATCAAATAAGAAACATTGAAAATATTGTTAATAGACAAATTCTATTAAATAGTGCTTTAAACACTTCAGTTAAAGCATACGATGAAGCTATTAGTAGTGGCGTAGTTGCCCTTTTTGGTGAAAAATATGGTGACAATGTTAGAGTTGTATCAACCGGTAAATTTTCAAATGAACTTTGTGGCGGAACTCATGTTAATAGCACTGGTGATATAGGATTATTTAAAATAACAGAAGAATCATCATTAGCATCTGGTGTGAGACGCATTGTTGCTGTTACCGGCACCACTGCAATTGAACTATTTCAAAACCAAGCTGATTTAATATTTAATATGCAGAGAATGTTGAATTGTAAGGAAGAAGAGTTACCTGATAGAATTAGTCAATTATATCAAGATAAAAAATCGTTAGAGAAAAAAATAAAGGAGTTAAACCAATCAGATGATTCAGATATTATTGCCTGGGTAAATAAAGCAAGTAAAGTTGGTGATTATATTTTTGTAATTGAATTATTGAGTATTGAAGGTGCTGATGAATTAAAGCGCGTAGGGGATCGACTTATCTCTGAAATTAAAAGCGGTATTGGTGTTTTATTTAACAATGCAAATGATAAACCCTCAGCTGTTGTTGTCGTCAGTGAAGATTTAGTTCATAAAAAAATAAACGCTGGAAGTTTAGCTAAGGAAATAGGCTCTTATATGGGCGGCGGTGGTGGTGGAAAACCTCAAATTGCGACAGCAGGAGGTCGTCAATTTGGTGTTGTTGAAAAAGCTATTATCAAGACAGAAAAATTAATTTTAAAAGTTTTAAACAAGGAGCTGTAAATCATATTATGTCTAATCAGAAAATAAATGAAAGAAAACCTATTCGTGAACTAATTCAAACTGATAATGCGCCCAATGCTGTTGGAACATACAGTCAAGCAGTTTCTGCGGGTGGTTTTTTGTATACTTCTGGTCAAGTTGGAATTAATCCGCATACTGGTGAAATGGTTTCTGGCAATACAAAAGAGCAATGCCTTCAAGTTCTAAAAAATATTTTAGCTATTCTTGAGGCAAGAAATCTTTCTTTGGTAAATATTGTTAAGCTCAATGTGTTTTTAAAAGATTTGAATGACTTTGGTGACTTAAATGATACTTTTGTTGATTTCTTTGGCAATACAAATTTCCCTGCAAGGTCAACTATTGAAGTAGCTGGTTTACCGCTTGGAGCCAGAGTAGAGATTGATTGTATCGCAGTAGAGGGTTAATGAGTTCTAAATCCTTATTTTTTTCATTATTGCTATCTTATAATCTTAATGCCCAAATTAACGAAGTAGATTCAACATTGATTAAAAATTCTCGGCAAGCCTTTCTCTTTTCACTTGTTCCAGGCGGTGGTCAATTTTATAACCAGAAATACATTAAAGGTTCTTTAGTCATGGGCCTGGAAACTTTGGCATTTTATTCATGGTTAGAAAATTCAAAAATTTATAAAAATTATGATTCTGATATATATTCTCTTAGGCAAAACAGATATCTTGAAAAGCGAAATAAATATGCCTGGTGGGTAATATTCCTTTATTTTTACAGCATGATTGATGCGATGGTTGATGCGCATTTGAGTCCATTTGATGATATAATGAGTACATCTATTGATGATGTAGGAGGAGAAGACAATGAAAAATAATAGAGAGCAATGGGGGTCTAGACTTGGCTTTATTTTAGCAGCTTCTGGTTCTGCTGTTGGACTTGGTAATATTTGGAAATATCCTCATATGGCTGGACAAAATGGTGGTGCTGCTTTTACGATAGTCTATTTGATTTGCATACTTATAGTTGGATTACCAGTATTGTTGGGAGAATTGGCCATCGGCCGTAATACACAATTAAGCCCTGTCGGTGCATTTAAGAAACTTTCAAATGCATCTTATTGGAAATGGGTAGGGTTTCTTGGAGTTTCATCAGCTTTTGTGATATTATCTTTCTATGGTGTAGTAGGTGGTTGGACTTTAAGATATACGTTTTTTTCTTTGTTCGGTGGTTTTGATGCACTTTCAGGGAATTCAGATTCTTCCGCAAAAATATTTAGTCTTTTTGTGAGCAATGATATAAATCCAATTTTTTGGCTAATTCTATTCATGTCATTATGTATGTTTATAATTATTAAAGGAGTTAAATCTGGTATTGAACAAGCTGCAAAGATCATGATGCCAATCATTATTGTTATACTCATTCTTTTAGTCATTAAAGGTTTAAGTCTTGAAGGAGGTAAGAAAGGATTAAAATTTCTTTTTATGCCTAAATTTTCAGATCTAACTCCATCAAGCATCGTTATGGCGCTTGGCCATGCTTTTTTTACTTTAAGTCTGGGTATGGGTACAATGATAACATACGGTAGTTATTTAGGTAAAAATCAAAACCTTATTAGTTCTGCACTTTGGGTAATAATACTAGATACTATTATCGCTATGTTGGCCGGGACTGCTATTTTCACAATAGTATTTGCAATGGGTGCAGATCCAAGCTCAGGTCCAGGTCTTATTTTTGAAGTACTGCCCACTATCTTTCCGCAAATTGGTGGTGGAGTCATATGGGGCACATTGTTCTTCTTTATTTTATTTATGGCCGCTTTAACATCGGCAGTATCAATACTAGAAGTAATAACATCATATTTTATTGATCAAAAAGGATGGACAAGAGAAAGGGCTACATTATCTTTTGGTATATTAATTACAATTGTAGGGATGTTTTGTTCTTTATCCATGGGCTCTTTTAATGATTTTAAGATTATTTTTAATATATCCTTTATGGATTTTCTCGATGAATTATCATCTAAGTATATGTTACCAATTGGTGGAGCGCTTACAGCTCTTTTTATATTAAGTAAATGGTCTGTTAAAACATTTTTAGATGAAATACTTGTTGGCGTTCAAACTCGAAAATTTGATAAAGGGTTGCTTCTAAATTTTTTAAAAGTGCTTCTTATAGTTTCTTCTTTTATTGTCGGACTTATTATTCTTAATGAGCTTTTTGAACTTTTTTTTGGTTCTTCTCTGCAAAAAATAGCAGGTTTTTAACAAAAGGTTAATAAAATATGATTTTAGCTAGGGTTATTCCAAAAGATTCAAATTCGTTTAAAAAAAATAGAAAGAGAATGTCTTTCTTCGTTCAATTCGTTGATAAGTATAACATTTCATATTTGTTTGGTGTTTGGACTGCTACTATTGCTGGTTATGTTTATCTTTTAGGTAATATTGATCGTTATAGCTACTGGGAATGGTCTGGATTACCTAATGGAGTTTTAAGGATACTTTTAAGTACATTATTTTTTTATAGTTTTTCTAGTTTTGGTTTCTGGCGTACTTCAAATAAGCGCTTGGAACAAGCAGCCCTCATTTATAATTCTTTTTTTTACTTCGCTTGTTTTATTTTGGGAAGTTTGAGTTTTAATGTTTTGGAATTCAATTCTGTTGGCTACTTACCATACTTAGCTTTTATCATTTCAGGTGTTTTGATTTACGAGTTTAAAGTTTTATACAATTTAGAAAGTGGAAACTGGTCAGTTGATAGTTGGAACAAAAAGAATTCATATATGATAGCTGCTTTTATTTTAATGGTTTTTGCCACATTTCTTGGTTATGTCCTCGATGACCCGATCATAAGTACTGTTGGAATTGTTTCTCTTTTTTTCCCGGCGGTGGTATTGATTTGGCCAAGTGATGTAAGACATATTAAACGTTTACAATTCTATCCTCTTTTTACATTTGCAATGTTTACATGCGTTAGAGCACCATGGTTTTTTATAATACTAGCAATACTTTTCTTTTTCCTAAGATCAACTAATTATTTTAAATATGGAATAGTTTATCCTTCTTTTGGGGTACATCTAGAAGAAATAAATTCGGATGTATGATGCCATCATTGTGGGTGCTGGTCCAGCAGGATCTAGCGCAGCTATCTACTGTAATAAACTAGGTCTCAATACTTTATTATTGGATAAGTCTATATTCCCTAGAGATAAAATTTGTGGTGATGCTCTATCTGGGAAAAGTGTAAAAATCTTAGAAGAGTTAGATTTATTACAAGATTTAGATAAACTAGATGGCGCAATCGTTAATAGAATTATTTTTGGAAATCCAAATCATTCTGAATGTGAATTGCATCTTAATAAAAGCTTAAATAAAAGGCATATTTCTCATGGTTTTGTAATCCCAAGAAAAATATTTGATAATTATTTATTTAAAAAAGCTAGTGATGTTTCTAATGTGGTAAGTGGTTTTAAAGTCGAAGATCTTATCTATGATAAAAGTCAAGTAGTTGGAGTTAAAGGGAAGTCTAATAAGGGAATACATAAAAAATATTTTGGTAATATTGTTCTAGGCGCTGATGGACCTTACTCCATAGTTTCAAGAAGAACAGGGCTATATAATTCTGATATGAATTATACTGCAGTTGGGTTGAGATGTTATTATGAAAATGTTGAAGATTTAACGGATCAAATAGAACTTCATTATGTAAACGAGACTATTCCTGGATACTTTTGGATTTTTCCTGCTGGTAATAAAAAAGCAAATATTGGTGTTGGTTTACTAAAAAGTAGAGCAAAAAAAAAGAAGTACGACCTCCAACAAATAATGAAGCAAGTAATAAATTCAAAAAATTTCAAGCATAGGTTTAAAAATTCAAATGCACTTGAAAAACCAAAAGGATGGAATCTACCATTCGGAAATACGAAAAGAGAAAACCACGGTAATGGTTTTTTGCTTCTTGGTGATGCTGCCGGGTTGGTTGATCCTTTCACTGGGGAAGGTATCGGTAATGCAATGGAATCAGGAAAAATAGCTGCAGATATTGTGTTGAAAGCAAAAAAAATAAATAATTTTTCAAATCAAATTCTTTCAGAATATGACAAAGTACTTTGGGAATATTTAGGTAGTGAACTCAAAACTAGTACTCTATTATTAAAGTTAGCTCATTATAGAATTCTACTTAATTTTGTAATTGATAGGGCAAGCAGAAATAAAAATATAAAAAATATGATTTCAGGTATGCTTGCAGATGAAGTTCCTAAAACAGAATTATCAAATCCAATGTTCTATCTAAAAACATTATTTAGTTAAGCTATGAAGCAAACGGAATTATTAAAAAAGTTAAACCTATCTACTTACGTCGCATTAGATTTTGAGACAACTGGCTTAGACCCAGATTTTGACAGAGTTATCGAGGTTGCCGCTATTGTATTTAAAAATGGTAAACCTAAAAAAACATTCTCCACACTAGTAAATCCAGAAAAAAATATTTCACCTTTTATTACAAATATTACGGGTATATCTAATGCGATGGTCAACACTGCTCCAAAGGAATCTGAAATTATAAATGAATTAATGAAGACAATTGGTGATCATCCTATTGTTGCACATAACATTAAGTTTGATTTGAATTTTCTTACAAAATTATGTGTAAGGCATAATTATGATCTTCCAAAAAACACACTTTACGATACACTACAGTTGGCAAGATCAGTACTTTTTGACCATCCTGTTTTTAATCTTTCTGCTTTGTCCGAGTTTTATGGCCTTGATGCATCAGGGAGTCATAGAGCAGAAAAAGATACAGAAAATTGTGGGCAAATATTTTTACACCTGCTTGATGAATTAATGTGTCATAATCTCGAGGAACTTTCTAGTGTCTTAGCCGTCTTAGATAAATATGAAGTTCCTAACAAGAAGCTTTATGTTGACGCAGCAAATATTTTAATAAAGATTGGTGATCCTAAAGTTGCTTTGAAAAATAGATTAATTGACAGAGAGTCGGGGCATAGTATTTATGAATTTTCAGGGTCACAAAATATTCAAAATTTGAGTGCCTCAGACGTATTTGGATCCAAAGGAGTGCTTTCAAAAAAATATGATTGGTTCGAAGACAGAGCAAATCAAGTAGAATATGCAAATACATGTGATAACATATTTGCTGGAAATGACTCTGGTGTCCTAGAAGCGGGAACAGGGTTGGGTAAGTCTATGGGGTATCTTTTTGCAGCGATTAAAAGAAAATACGAAACAGATAAAAGGGGCCCTGTTGTAATAGCCTGTAATACTAAACATTTACAAGATCAGTTATTCTATAAAGATTTGCCAAAATTATCGGAGGCATTAGATACTTCCATCAAAGCATTACTAATTAAAGGAAGAAAAAATTATTTATGTAAAACACGGTTTGATTGGTTTATCAGTGATCGAAATACAATAGGTGTGGATGATATCGAGTCAGTGATACCAATACTCTTTTGGTTACATTATACTAGGTCTGGCGATTTGTCTGAATGTAATGGCTTTTTTAACTCTAGGAAAACTTGGATTGTTTCTATGATTTGTAGCGATACCGGTTTTTGTACAGGGAATATTTGTAGTAAAAACCATGGATGTTTTTATGGTTCGATACGAAAGCAAATGTATGAGGCTGATATACTTGTAGCAAACCATTCCTTATTGTTATCTGAAGCTAAGGTCCCTGGTATTTTACCTGAACACGATACTATCATCATAGATGAGGCTCATAATTTGGTAAAAGGAGGGTATGATCAATTTAAAATAAGTCTCGATTATAATAGTATAACCTCATTACTTAGATCGTTAAATCCTTCTAATCCTCGATCAAAAAGATGGAATAATATTTTGATGTCCATATCTGATAGCGAACCCTTATTGAAAAGTTTAAGAGAAAAGTTAATATTAGAACTAGATAGGGTTAAAAGTTCATTTATTGCCTTTATGAATGAGCTCGCAGTAAATAATGAATCTGAATTTGATATTAAAAAATCTTATCAAGAGCGACCAATTATTAACTCATTAATAAAAGAATATTCTTCATTAACTCCAGAATTATCAAGCTTTTCTAACAGCTCTTACAAACTGTCCGTTTGTTTCAAAAATATAAGTAGTTTTGTTTTAAAACTTGATACAAATAGATCAAAATATACTTTTTTACATAGTATTCTTGAAAAAGGCTTAGAAAATATCAATGTTTTGAATGATTCAATAAGCTTACTAACGGGTTCTCAAGATAATGATTGGGTTTATTGGAAAGAAGGGTATTATAATTCTAAAAAAGAATTAGACAGTGACCTTCAAGTCTCCTTACACGCTTCGAAAATTGATATTTCAGAAGTCTTAAGACGAAGGTTGTATGATAAAAACGTAAACTTTATTTTAACCTCAGCTACAATAAAAGTAGAAAATTCATTTGATTATTTTTTACATAGAAATGGCCTCGAGAATTCTGCAAGTATAGTAACAAGAGAATATACAAGTCCTTTTTCTTACTACGATCAAGTAAAATACTATCAATATGGTGGATCTAGAGATATAACAAATGATATTGGACAACTAGCAGATCTTATTTATCATGTCCATAAGACTTATAAAAAAAGGACAATGGTTCTATTTACTTCTGTAAAAATGCTGGAGAATGTTTCGAAAAAAATAAAAGAAAGGTTAGATGGTAATAAAATACCGCTTTTTGCTCAATCTAAGGGAGCTTCAAAGCCTTCGATCATAAAAGGAATGCACTCAAATGATAATGCCTTGCTATTCGGAACAAATAGTTTTTGGGAAGGGGTTGATTTGCCTGGTGAATTATTAGAAATATTGATTGTTGTTAAGCTTCCTTTTGATGTCCCATCTGATCCTCTTATAAAGTCTTATTCAAATCATTTAGACAAGAATGGTTATAATAGTTTTATGAACTTTACTATTCCAGAATGCACTACAAGATTTAGACAAGGCTTCGGGCGACTTATTAGAACTACTTTTGATTCTGGCGTTTTTATCAGTCTTGATAATAGAATTATAACAAAAAGGTATGGAGATGTTATTCTAAACAGTATACCAACTGATCCAGAAATTTTTACAGATTATCATTCAATTCGTTAGTCTTTTTTTCAGAGGTTAATTCTTTGTAATAGATGCTAACTTCATTCTAAATTAATCAATGTCGACCCTTCGGATTACTAAAAAAACATTTACTTTTGAAGACTTTTCGCCATTGCTCAATGGTCCTTTAAAAGTAGTATTAGATCGGTCCATTCCAAAAAAAGTAAAAAATTCCTATCAACAATTATTAAAGATACTCGCATCCGGTAAAATAGTTTACGGTGTTAACACTGGATTCGGGAAATTGAGTAATATAAGAATCGATGAAGCAGATCAAGAAAAATTGCAATTAAACTTGGTTCGTAGTCACTCAGCAGGTATAGGGGATTTTCTGGACATTGGAATTGTAAGAGTGGTTATGGCTTTAAAAGTATTGACTTATTCTCATGGCCATAGCGGTGTGCATCCGGAAACAGTAAGAAAGCTAGTTCAATTTTTAAATAATGATTTAGTTCCAGCTGTTCCTGAGAAAGGTTCCGTAGGTGCGAGTGGTGATTTAGCTCAATTAGCTCATATCGCTAGCTCGATTATTGGTGAAGGTCAAATCATTCAAGATGGAAAAGCTGTTTCTTCAAAAATTCTTTTAAATAAAATGAAAATTAACCCACTAGTATTACATCAAAAAGATGGCATTAGTTTGGTAAATGGTACTCAATTTTCTACAGCGATCGCAGTCAAAGCCTTAGCTAGTGGATTTAATATCCTTGATGCTGCAGACAGTATAAGCGCTTTATCTGTAGAAACAAGTTTATCAAGCAGAAATACATTTAAGTCTGCCATACATAAACTTAAAAAGCACAAAGGTCAAATTATTTCTGCGAGTAATGTTTGGAAAATGACAGCTGGAAGTCAGATAGTTAACTTTCATAAAAATTGTGATGTTGTTCAAGATCCTTATAGCTTTAGATGTATTCCACACATTCACGGTGCATGTAGAGATGCAATAGTTCAATCATCCGAGACTATTAACAATGAAATTAATAGCGTAAGTGACAACCCTTTGATTTTGAGAAATGGTGACATTGGCTTCTCAGGTCATTTTCATGCTGAACATGTAGCAATAGCATTAGATCATATGAGCATAGCAATAGCAGAAATTGGAGCTGTCTCTGAAAGAAGAATACATTATTTTATGAAAGGTGTAGAAGGGAAATTTCAACCTTTTCTTGCTAAAAACCCTGGAATAGAGTCAGGTTACATGATTGCTCATGTAACTGCATCCGCGCTTGCTTCTGAAAATAAGACGTTAGCTCACCCTGCTAGTGTAGACTCACTGCCTACCTCAGGTGGTCAAGAAGACCATGTCAGTATGGCTCCATGGGCAGGTTCTAAACTACTAACAATTCAAAAAAATGTACTTAACATACTAGCAATAGAGTTGTTAATAGCTAGTGCTTCATTTACTCTCTACCATTCAAAACTGAAGCCAGGAAAGGGTACTAGTTTATTGTTAAAAAATATTCAAAATATAATTAATGCAAAAAAAGGCGACCGTTCATTAACAATCGAAATAAATAAGCTAAAAGATATTATTGAAAATGGAAAAATATTTAAAATACTAAAGAATAAAGGGTTATTGGAGTAGTATATGGAAAACAAAATAAAATTTAGGAAAGGTTATACATTTGATGATGTTTTACTAGTTCCTCAAAAATCAAAAGTTCTGCCTAAAGAGACTAATCTTAAAACTAGATTAACAAATAATATAAAATTAAATATTCCAATTATTAGTGCCGCGATGGATACTGTAACTGAGGAAGCCATGGCAATTGCAATGGCAAGGGAGGGTGGACTAGGCGTTATACATAAAAATTGTTCGATTGAATTTCAAAAGTCCATGGTTGACAAAGTTAAGCGATCAGAAAGCGGTATGATATTAAAGCCTGTTACAGTAAGACCTAATCAAAACATAAATGATGCTAAAAAAATTATGTCTGAATTTAGAATAAGTGGTTTGCCCGTTGTGAAAGAAGATAAATTGGTAGGTATTATTACGAATAGAGATATTCGTTTTCAGATTGATGGAAATATGGAAGTCTCAGCATGCATGACTTCAGAAAATTTAATTACTGTACCCTTAGATACGTCCTTAGAAGATGCTGAAGAATTGTTACACAAGCATAGAATTGAAAAGTTATTAGTTGTAAATGATTCAGGAGACTTAGCAGGGCTTATAACTGTTAAGGATATAAATAAGAAGCAGCAATATCCAGCCGCTTGTAAAGATAATAATGGAAGATTAAGAGTAGCTGCAGCTGTTGGAGTAGCTGGCGATACAAATGAGAGAGTAAAAGAGCTCATAGATGCAGAAGTTGATGCAATTGTTGTTGATACTGCACATGGCCACTCAAGAGGTGTACTTGATACTATCTCCCAGTTAAAAGCACAACATTCCAATATCTCTATCATTGCTGGTAATGTAGCTTCAGGTTATGGCGCAGAAGCGCTTATGGATGTTGGTGTTGATTGTGTTAAGGTAGGAATTGGTGCGGGGGCTAGCTGCACAACTAGAATAGTTGCAGGTGTAGGGGTTCCCCAATTGACTGCTATTCTCGATGCTGTAAATGTAGCAAAGAAAGCAAATATTCCTATAATTGCTGATGGTGGACTAAGATATAGCGGAGATATTGCAAAAGCATTGGCTGCTGGCGCAGATACAATTATGTTAGGGAGTGTTTTAGCTGGTATGGACGAAAGTCCTGGAGAGACTATATTGTATGAAGGGAGACAGTATAAAACTTTTAGAGGTATGGGCTCAATAGGAGCTATGGAAGAAGGAAGCGGTGATCGATACTTTCAGGAAGACACAGATAATAAAAAATTAGTACCTGAGGGTATCGAAGGAATGGTACCGTTTCGTGGTCCAGTAAAAAACACTATACACCAACTAACTGGCGGTATCAGATCAGCAATGGGTTATTGTGGTTCTAGAAATATTGGAGAATTTGGACAAAAATCTGAATTTATAGAGATTACATCAGCCGGCATAAGAGAAAGCCACCCTCATGAAGTAAGAATTGTGAAAGAGGCTCCTAACTATTCGCCTTCAGAAAGATAGAGTACTCTACTTTAATGAATTCAAATGACGAGTGATTTTAGATTTTCTTCTACCTGCTGTATTTTTATGAATAAGACCTCTTCCAGATGCCTTATCAATGTAGCTAACGGCTGCAGTATACTCAACCTGGGCTTTTTCTTTATCAGTAGATTCTAAAACTCTTTTGATTTGCGTACGTAACCTAGACATGCTAGAAATATTTCTAGCTCTTCTCTTAATATCTTGACGCTCTCTTTTAATTTGTTGTGGATGTCTGTCCATTGTTTAAAATTCCTTTTTATTAAAGCCTTTAAAATTAACATAGAATGGTTTTTGTAGTCAATGAGCGATTTTTAATAAATTTAAGTATATGAAAAAGGTTATAATTTAAAATTCGATAAAAATGAGTATCGGTAAAAAATGAAAAAAGTTAATTATAAAGATATACTTAAAAATAATCATGTATCAATCTCGCGCGCTATTTCTTTGATTGAAAATGATGATAAAAGTGTATCATCTTTTTACGATCAGATTTATAAAAACTCTAATGAATCAATACGCATCGGAGTTACTGGTCCTCCAGGAGCAGGAAAAAGCACCTTAGTTGATAAATTTGTTTCACTTTTTTTATCTAAAAATTTTTCTGTCGGTGTGGTTGCTATAGATCCGAGTAGTCCCTTTAGTGGGGGTGCATTGTTAGGTGATAGGGTCAGAATTAGTAAATATTCAGAAAATAATAATGTTTACATAAGAAGTATGGGTAATC
>CAJQGZ010000137.1 GCA_905478065.1 uncultured bacterium
TAAGTGGAACTTCACGACCTTCCATCCATACTTCTCTTTCATTTGGACTAAGGCCCCATGGGTTACCATAGTTTTCTATTTTATCAAAAGTCTCCATTGCTTCTTGAGGAAATTTACTTTCCATCATGACGAGATTTTGACGAGCCCTTAAGATATCAATCATTGGCTCGTTTCCAACTGGACATACCTCAACGCAATACCCACATGTAGTACAACTCCAAGCCGCTTCATCTGTTAGCAAATGATTTGTAATAGAAGAGTCAGGTATTGAGCCGTCGATGAACTCATCCAAATGGTTATTTAAAAAATAGCGCTTATTTATTTCTAGTGCCGATGGCGATAACTCCTTACCTGTTTCATAAGCAGGACAAGCATCCTGACAACGACTACATTGTATACATGCATAGGCATCCAAGAGGTTAGATTGCGGTAGATGATTGATTTGCCCTGCCCCAAATTGATCAATTGAATCATCTTCAAAATCAATTGTTTCTATAGCTGCCATGGAAGATCTTTCTTCCTTAACCATGTAATTCAGTGGCCCCATAAATAAATGAGCGTGCTTGCTGAATGGGAAATAAGGTAAAAATCCCAATATTAACCCCAGCGCGACCCACCAGCTAATATGCTCAAATAGAATAATATTATCTGAAGATAAATTAGACCATAATAAGGAAACTGTTGTCGCTGCTGGCTGGAAATAATCAACTCCATTTTTTGCAATCTCAAAGCTTGCTGATAGAAATCGTGCACCCACATGCGCAAAAATAAATAACCCAACTAACAACGAGTCATTTCTCATGCCAATTCTTGCTTCCTCGCTTAGCATTACTGGTTCATTTATTAGTAACCTGCTATCATTTAAAATAAATCTTCTTATTAAAAAATAAAGAACTCCGACAAGAACTAACACTGTAAAGATATCAACAAAAAGCCGATAAACCTTGCCAATCAAATAATTTGGAAAAAAATGAAAGTCAGGTATGAAGCCGTATAAAACGTCAACGACATTCACGATTAAATAAAGCGTAAAACCCCATGCTACTAGAGCATGAATAAAACCAACAATAGGCCTGGTCTTGAAAAGGGTGTTTTGACTAATAAATACTTTCAAGCCTTTTGGAAAATTCCATAGTGCTTTTTTCCAATCAATTGGCTGAGAACCAACGCTAATGACTTTAAACATTTTACCAAAGGTAACATAAGAAGCGCCGAATGCACTGATAGCAATTATGATAAAAATTATTTTTTCAATGTTTGAGAGCAACTAGTATACTTCCCTTCTTGTTATGTCAACTGCTATCAAAATACCACTTTGATAAACTATATTAATTATACGAGCATAATCTATAGTAAAAAAGTAAAACGGGAATAGTTTGAAACTAGAAAGTTTAAGAGTCTTTAAGAGTGGCAATAAGCTTAGGCACAATTTCTAAAAGATCTCCAACAACAGCATAATCTGCAATCTCAAAAATAGGCGCATCAGAGTCTTTATTAATCGCTAAAATATTTTTAGAGCCTTTCATTCCTACAACATGCTGAATTGCACCTGAAACACCGAGCGAGAGATATAGCTTAGGGCTAACCGTGCTACCAGAACTCCCAACTTGTCTAGAACTAGGAAGCCATCCAGCATCTACAACTGGCCTACTCGCTGATACTTCTGCTCCAATTACTTCTGCCAATTCGAAAGCGATTGATTTGTTTTCTTCTTTTTCTATGCCGCGTCCAACAGAAACAATTAATTCGGCGCTTTCTAAATCAACTTCTGATGCAGATTCTTGGAAGGGGTCATCTGACTTGGATTTAATTGAAGAAGAATCAAGGTCTACATCAAAGGATTCAGAACTACTAGAACCTTTGATAACATCTTCCTCACTAAAACTAGCAGATTGAAAACTAATAAGCACCCTATCTGATGATGAAGATATTGATGCATTTAATTTTGAGTTTAAAACCTGTTTTATATAAATACTATCTTCGAGTTCTACTATATCAGGAATGAACGGTATATCAAGTGCTGCACTAATTCTTGGCATAAAATCTCTGGCCTGATAGGTATGACCCGTAATTATAATATCCGGTGAAATTGTATTGACTACTTGTTTAATAATCTCTTTATATCCGTCAACATTATAATAAGGAACGAGCTCGTGATTAACTATAATAGTTTTTTCAATTTTAAAATTAGACAACTCACTAGAAATCGATTCAGCGTTTTCTCCAATAACTAATGCTGTGATATCTCCGCCGATTTTCTGAGCACCGGAAATGGCTTCTCTACTCATTCGGTGTAAAACACCATTTTTATGCTCTATAATAACCAAAGACTTCATGACTAAAATACTTTCACTTCAGACTTTAAAATTTCTACGATTCTTTTAACAGAGGAATCAATGTCTGTGTTAATTATTTCTGTTTCTTTAGACTTTTGAGGAATCGAAATTTTTTCTACTTGTTGCTTCGTTTCATGAAAAGACAATGGAACAACTTTTATTTCTTTTTTCTTGGCACCCATAATGCCTTTCAACGAGGGGTACCTAGGCTGATTTATGCCTGATTGAATGCTAATCGAAGCAGGAGACTCGAGCCTAACCCACTGAAACCAGCCAGATTCTAACTCTCGTTTGACTCTAATATGTTCCGAATCGATATCAGTTTCAATGGCAAGCGTTGCCGTTGACATATTTAATAGTTCACCTACTAAAACACCCGTTTGCCCCATACCTGTATCATCAGACTGTAAGCCTGATAATATTAAATCAAAATTTTCTCCATCTAAGGCTGACACAATATTTTTCGCTGTATTTAGGGGGTCAATAAAAGCGGTGCCATCAGTTTGAACATGGATACCTCTATCGGCACCCTTTGATAAGGCTTCTCTAATTACTTTCTGTACGCTGTCAGCGCCCATTGAAACAATGACAACTTCACCCTCTCCAATTTTCTCTTTAATATTCATTGCTTCCTCAATAGCATAGCTATCCGGAGGGTTCATTACAAACGTTGCATTAGATTCATCTATCCATTTATTATCTGGAGATATATCTAGGGAGGACTCTGAGCCTACAACTTGTTTTACTAATACTGCGATTTTCATGTAATATGATTATATATATTATATCTAAACTTAACAATTATTTATACATTAAAAAAAACTCACGGTAATTATTTATGATACAAAGCATATTATTAAATGCAGTTTTTGTTCTTGGGAGCATTCTTTTTTTATACTCGTTATGGATGCTATGGGCAAGGTCAAATCAAAAAAAATAAAGCCCTTTGATAAATACTGCTTATTTATTTAGTTTTGGGGATAATGTTAATTCATTGCCGTAACTGTTACGGAATTTAGTTGGAACAAACACAAGGAGGAGTAAATGAAAAAACTGTTATTCGTTTTTTTATCAATTATTATAAATTTTTCTTACCTATCAGCACAGTCTATCGATGGTAATTTTGAACTTGATAGTCTTGTCGTAGAGTATACTATTGTATCCAGAGACATGGTTCAAACTGGTAACGATGGAGCTGATTACACTACTACATATGATGATTCAGCAGGTACATATGAAGTTTTGATTGGCTGGCCGGTTGCTGGCGAAACAAGTCTGTTTGACTTTGCTCTACCATATTGGAGTGTTGGTGACACTATGGTAGTCACGGAAGTGCCTTTAGGATCTGCTGCTGCACTAAGTGCATTCGGATTAGGGCTAAACACTGATTTTTCAGATGGCGCTTATACAATTAACCAAGGAAGTGTTTATCCTACTACCAACACTGTTGATTGTGTTACAGATCAAGTGTTTTTACCAATCCAAGATGCTGGGACATGGACCAACGGTGGTTATGATCCTGCACTCTTACCTGGAAACAAGGTTAGATGGGGTTGGGGAATTATTACCTCTGGCGTTTTTGCTACTTTCGAAGCTCCTGACATGGTTAACCATGTATTAGGAACTGACTATGGCGCTGGAACTCAAATGGAAAGCTGGGGATACATTCAAGCAAATTATACAGATGATACTTATTCTGCAATAGATGGACTAAATATTGGCTGGGAAGCTCATGACAGTGAATCTGCTAATTTGGGTATTGTAAGTGATGGCGATCCATTCTTTGTACAAGCTGAAGCAGACTTGGGTCTTTTAAATGGAATGCTGGGTAGAAGTTCGGTCCCTGTTGACTCTGTTACTATTCCAGCGATAGCAAATTTAGCGTCTACAATGGGTATAACAATTAATGTCCCAGATGTAAATCCATACATGGTTGGTGGTGAAGGTGTAGAAACTCCTGATGGAACACCAGGTTTTGGCGCTCTTGATACAAATATTTTCTACGTTTTTGATCCAGTTGGTGATTTACTTGGTGGCGGCGATGGCGAAATGTTTAGTGGTGATGAAGCATTAATGTTTACAGGTTATTACGCTACTTGGAACACTCTTATTACGATGAATGGTATTGCAGATGGTGTTGAGGAAGCAGCAATGGATGCTTTCCCTAATGCTCCAACAATGGCTGCAGTTGTGGACTCTGTAATAGAGTGGACTACTTATTATTGGGAATTTGATGATGCCTCTGTAGCTACTCTTAAGGCAGCTCCTGTCGATGCCCAGGGTACATCTTTTCGTGATGCTGCTATTGCTCAAGTAACAGCTTGGGCTACTGCGGGATTGAGCTTTGAACAGATTGGTGGTGCTTTACTACCTTTTATACAAGGTGCCGTAACAAATGTACAGGCCGCTCTTACTGCAGCAGGCACACCTTTACTTTATTATGATGATACTCCCATAATTGTTGATGATTCCGGACATGATCTTTCAATGATTGACTTTGATCTAGCGGAAGCTATGGAGTATGGTGTACTATGGAACAATAAAGGTGGTAGAGTAAAAGCACAAAGCTATGCAAATTGTTTTCCAGCTAAGTGGACTCAACGAGTAAACTCTCACTGGACATACATGGGTGCACTATCTGCCATTGATGACAACAGTATTACAGTTGATCGTTTCGAATTAAAAGGAAATTATCCAAACCCATTTAACCCAACAACAAAGATACGTTTTACCAATGATCGTAACAGTAATGTTAAAGTAACTGTATATGCGCTTACTGGTGAAAAAGTTGCAACAATCATGAATAAGCCAGTTAATGCTGGTGCATATGATGTTAGTTGGAATGGTAGAAATACAAATGGTAAAATTGTTCCAACTGGAATGTATTTGTATGATATCGAATCGGATGGAAGAAGACTGCAAGGTAAAATGTTATTCTTGAAGTAGACTTAGCAATTCAATAACTCAACATTATAAAAACAGCCTCTTGATATCAAGAGGCTGTTTTTTTTGGAATCTATGAACTATAAAAAACTTATTTTTATTACGCTTTTCATTGCAGCGCAAATCACATTTGCCCAAAATTTTAAACTTGATGGCCAAATTTTAGACGCATCAAATAAATCTGTTTTACCTTTTGCAAATATTACGTTAGAAGGTACCACTTTAGGATCTGCATCAGATGCTGATGGAAGATTTAGCATCGAAAAAATTAATGCAGGCACTTATACTGTCATCGCCTCATATATGGGTTATTCAACATATAAGAAACCAGTGACGATACCATACGAAGATGGTTCCATTACAATATTATTAGAACCTGAAGCAATAAAACTCGATGAATATGTTGTTACTGCATCAAGGAGGCGAGAGAGAGTCGAAGATGCGCCTGCAGCAATTTCTATTATTTCAAAAAAAGAAATAAGAAGAGAGAGTAACACAAACTTAGGAGATTATTTAAAAGGAACAAAAGGTATAGACTTTACTCAGTCAGGTGTGGATAGTTATAATATGACCGCTAGGGGGTTTAACTCATCTTTCAGCTCAAGGCTTCTTACTTTAACTGATGGAAGGATGGCAAATGTTCCATCTTTGAGGTTAACGGCTTATAATGTCATCCCTGTCTCTTTTGATGATGTAGAGCAGATAGAAGTAGTCTTAGGGCCTTCTTCTGCGTTATATGGTCCAAATGCGCACAGTGGCGTTTTAAATATTGTAACGAGTTCACCTTTAAGATCTCAAGGTACTAAATTCAATTTTCAAACTGGCTATTTGAGCCAAAAAAATACTCGGCCTCTCGAAAAGTACACATTTAGGACTGCACATAAATTTAACAACTTTGGTATAAAGATTTCCGCTGTAGCCTTGACAGGTGAAGACTGGGAACATTATAATGAAGATGAATACGAAGGTCACTCCCCTTCCTTTATTGGAAGAGCTAATTTAATTCATAACCGCGTTGAAGATGGTGCCAATGCGGGTGAGTTCGGTAGTCCAAGGATGCCAGTAGAATGGTTGACCGGTGAAATTGATGGCAATGGAAAAGATGACAACGGGAATGGTTTTATTGATGAAAATTTAAGCTGGGGCTCTGGAGAACTTGATAATTGGACTGGCCCAAAAATTGGTGATGGTGTTGATAATTTAATTTTCACTGATGCAGAGGCAGGATCTCCAATTATAGATTCCGCAATGGTGCAGGTGGCAATGAATGATCCCTATAGACGGTTTATCCTAGACAATGGTATTGTGCTATATGATATTGGATATGAAGACGTTGGAAGAGGTTATATTGACGGCGTAGATAACGATGGTGATGGATCAATCGATGAGGGCATTGACTTAGGCATAGATGAGCCTGGTGAAATTTGGTTTGATGGTGTCGATAATGATGGAGATGGTGAAGTTGATGAAGAAGATGAAACCGGCACAACTTGGTTAGAAAGATTCGGCACATATTATGGAACTTGGGATATAGCTAAGGGAGGGTTTGGCGAATATAAATTTGACGATGAAGGAAATATTATTTTTGATACAAATAATAATGGTGAATACAACGACAACTGGCGTTCTGATGGTATTGATAATGATGAAGATGGTACAATCGATGAAAATGATGAAGCAGATTTCATCATGAATTATGGTGGCCTTCCAAAAATCAGGTATGATGCAAATGATGATGGCATTAATGACTTCCCTGATTTTAACGTTAAAAATGTTCGTTATGATTTCCGATTAGATTGGGAACCCAATTCAGATATTACAGCTAGCCTATCTCATGGTTACGCATGGGCAAGAAATATTAATATAACTGGAATAGCTAGATATTTAGCAGACGGCTGGGTATATCGTTACTACCAAGGAAAATTTCGATATAAAAATCTATTTTTACAGACATATTTAAATTCAAGCTTTTCTGGAGAATCAGATAGAGCTACAAGGAACTTAGCTACTGGCGGTATCATATATGATCGATCAAAAAAATTCAGTTTACAACTGCAACATTTCATAGAAAAAATGAATGGCGACCTCAGGTTTGTTTGGGGGTTTGACTATTTTCTTACTTTACCTGATACTAAAGGTTCAATACTATCAGATAGAGATTTAACAGATAAAAGAGATAATAATGGAAACGGAGAAGCAGGTTCTCCTAACTTTTTTTATGACGCCGATGACAGCTTTTACTTTGAAGAAGGTGAAGCTTTCAGAAATATTGATTCTTCAAATCAAATTTCAAATTATAGCCCTATTTCTGTTTGGGGTTCAAACCCCTATGATGCTATTCTATTTTCAGGAGACAATGTTCAAGGTGCGGTAAGTGATAAACTTGATAATGATCGTGATAGCGATGATTTTAACGATGTGGATGGAAATGGATACCCTTGGACCGAGAATAATGGAAACGGTGTTTTTGATGTTGGTATTGATGCCGTTGAAGAAGGTGCAAGACTAATAAATGGTACTCATATTTTTGTTTATGCTGACGGCATTGATAATGATGGCGATGGAAAAACAGATGAAAATATTGATGAGGGTATCGATGAACGAGCTGAAGACAACCGTTACAAGGTCAATGAATTTGGCGCATATTATCAGCTTAACTGGAAGATAAATGACAAATTAGAGTTCATACAAGCAACGAGGTTAGATGTTCATGATAGACTTACAAACTTTGTAGAGTTTAACAATCAAGGCTATAACGATTCTTATAGTCCTACCAATTGGAACTTTAATTTTGACAAAACAGACGGGTTACAAATATCTCCGAAGTTTGGGCTTTCTTTTAAACCTAAAGAAAATCAGAATTTCAGACTGACATGGGCAAAAGCTTTCAATACTCCTTCTAATCAAGCTCTTTTCCTGGACATTTTTGTAACAAGACTATCTATTTTTAAAGTGTATGCAAAAGGTTCTTACGGCGGATATAATTATACTACAAACCAGGCAGGTAAAAATGTTTGGTTTGAGTTTGAAGAGGGTCTTTACAGACCAATGGACTCTACTAAAATATTTTTCTTTCCTTCAGTCGACCCAAAAATTAAAGGCTATTTTGCTGGTAAAATTCAAGATCAACC
>CAJQGZ010000138.1 GCA_905478065.1 uncultured bacterium
CCATTGCTTACCATTATCCATTATTAGGTGTCCAGTCGTATCGCTGATATCTGAAATTAGATTAGCAATGAATCCAAAAATCTTTTTTTGAATACCTAAAGTATTTTGAGTATTTTTTTGTTTTTTTGCTAGAAAAGTGGTCTGATACATATCCACCTTGCCAATAAAAGGAGCATCATAATAGGATTTGGTTTTCATCCTGATTTGAATACCTTGGCTGTCATTAATAATAGAACCTAATGGTTCAAAATCGTTCTCTTGACCGAAAACCATATAATGAAATGAAATAATAGTTAACGTAAAAAATATTTTTATAGTCGTGAAGCCATTCATTAGAAAATGATATAAGATAATTAACATTATTTCAATATGTAACTACTACTGTTTAATGTTATTCCACCTTGGTCTTAATTGCAAATTAGTATTTTTTGATTCGAACATTAGCGATTCGTAGACGCTGGAGTGAACTTTCTGCCGCCAATCATAATATTTTGGTGATTTACTTTCCCTCTTTGGGTACACAGCGTTTGTTAATAAGACTACTATTACACCATTTTCAGGGTCTATCCATATTGAAGTTCCCGTAAACCCTGTATGCCCGAAACTGGAATCACTTAAGTAGACACCTCCTGAGGCTAGCCCAGCTGGACTATCCCAACCCAATAATCGAGAGCTATTATCTAAAATGCCCGCTTTACTTGTAAAACTATTAACTGTACCAGTTTTGAAGATTCTCTTCCAACCATATAATCCGCCATTTAACATCATTTGTGAAAAAACAGCTAAATCTTTTGCCGTTGAGAAAAGCCCTGCATGACCAGCAACACCGCCAAGACTATATGCATTTTCATCGTGTACAAAACCATGAATTAATTCGCCTTCTGAATTTATTTCAGTGGGTACTATTCTATGCTTTTTCGTATCTGGTGGATTATAAAATGTTGTATTCATTCCTAGTGGTTTAAAAACCATAGAATCCACAAAAACATCCAGATTTAAACCGCTTATTTTTTCAACAATATCACCTAAGATAATGGCTCCAACATCTGAATAAATTGTAGTATCTCTATTATTTTGAACAGGATCGGTATCGTAAATACTAGTCAATAATGATTCTTTGCTTTTGTCTTTTCTGTAATATTGTTTAAATGCCGGCAATCCAGAAACATGAGAAAGAAGGTCTTTGACTGTAATTTGAGATTTCTGAGAGAAATATTTTTTGTTTTTACCTTTAAATCTAGGTAAATATTTAATCACCGGCTCACTTATATCTATTTTATTTAAATCTTGTAGTTTCATTATCGCAGATGTCGTTGCGACTGCTTTTGTTATTGATGCTAAATCAAAAATATCGCTTGAATTGACATCATTTATTTTGTCATACGTATGATATCCATGACCTTTATGATAAAAGATATTCCCATCTTTTGCGGCAAGCAAAACACCACCTGACCATGCACTGTCTACGACAGCTGAGTTCATAGCTTCGCTCATCATAGAAATATCAGCATTAACCAGTTTAGGCCGTACTCTTAAAAGCAGTTTTCCAGGCTCAAATTTATTTTTTTCTACAGGTTTTGTTCTTTTTTCTAATAAAACACCGGAACCGATATCAAAAATATTTGGAATAGATACTGGTAAACGTCCAGAGATATTTTCTTTACCCATTAATGCTTTGAATAAAGCATTTTGCATTACAAAGCTACCTTTGTAAGCACATATATATGTAGAGACATCCGGGAAATCCATTAAAAGATACGGAGTGCCAAGACTTGCAAGAATAATACGATTAGATTTTTTCATTAGCTCATTTACAAAATACGTCTCATTATCAGGAAAAAATATTCTATCTTTCCACTCCTTAGGACTGACAAATGCATTTATTAGAATTCTACTATTTTTAGGAATACTTCTTAAGATTGCATCCAGTACATACTTTTTATCCGATTCATCAATTTGTATTGTTCTAATGGGGAATCTTTCTCTAATTAAGTTTGAGGTTAGACTAGAAATAGAATGCTTATTTTCCTGATCATAGATGTCAAATACATACAACGTATCCCTAGCATCAATCGATAAAGGCAGAAGTTTTTGTTCATCTTTTAGAAGAGTAATAGATTCTGAAGATATCCTATCTGAAACTTCTTTATGCTCTTTTTTACCAATCATACTCATCATTGATTCTATATCAACGAAAGGATTAAGATGCAGCCCTGCCTTTTCTTTCATTTTAAGAATTTTCAAAACAGAAGAATTAATACTTTCTATATTAATTTCACCATTTAATACGGCTTCTTCAATTGCATCAATGGAACCAACAATATCATAATTTTGAATGATAACATCACAACCCGCTTTTACGGTTTCAATAATAGCATAATCATCAGCGTAATTTTTTGTTACTCCACCCATGCCCATGCCATCAGTGATAATTACTCCTTCAAAACCAATTTTTTTTCTCAAAATATTCGTTACCCAAAATTTACTTAACGTAGCGGGGTTATCAGACTCAGGCTGAAAATCAGGAGCATGTACATGTGCAATCATTATTGCATCAACGCCTGCTTTTGCGACTTTTACAAAAGGTTTCAATTCTACTGACCACAACCTAGAGGAGTCACTAGGAATCATTGCAAGCGAACTATGAGAATCCGTTTGTGTATCGCCATGCCCGGGGAAATGCTTTGCCGTAGCAATCATGCCATGATCTTGCAACCCTTTAATATATTCTAGAGAAAATTCGCTTACGATATCAGGACTTTCACTAAAAGAGCGTGTATTTATAATAGGGTTAAGAGGATTATTATTTACATCAACTACTGGCGAAAGGTTCCATTGCACTCCAGCGGCTCTTGATTCTTCGGCTACAATTCTTCCGACTTCATAAGCATTATTTGGAATGCCTGTGGCTGTAATAGCCATTAACGGGGGAAAGTCAGTTCCAGATGAAAAACGTTGACCTAAACCTCGTTCAATATCCGCGTCAATAATTACTGGAACTTTAGATCTTTTTTGTATTTCATTTAACATCGCTAAAGAACTAGAACCATCTCCTGACCAGATATGAATCCCTCCTATGCCATCATTTGAAAGTAATGATTTAATCTCATTCCACTTTTCAGGAGTAATTTTATTGTATTTCAAATGCATTCTATATATCATCATCTGAGCAATTTTTTGTCTTATAGAAAGCTTCTTAAATGTTTTTTCAGCCCATTTTTTTTTACTTACAGGGACACTAGCACAACCGTTTAAGAATACGATTAGCAACATTAAAAATTGAAATAGAAACGTTTTTTTTAAGTAAGGTTTAAATATATCTAAATTCATAAGGTGTTAAATTTATTCAAACTATTTTAATTAAATGACAAAAACACTTGATCAAAAAATAGGCCAGCTCATTATTGCTGGATTTCGAGAAAATGAAATTTCGAAAACTTCTGATATTTCAAAATATATAAGAGACTATAATATTTCTGGCGTAATCCTTTATGATGAAGACATGGAAAAAGGCGGTTCATTTTCCCGAAACATTAATTCTCCAAATCAATTAAAAAATCTTTCTAAATCAATTCAAAACAATATCGATAATCCTATTTTTATATCTATTGATCAAGAGGGCGGCAAAGTAAGTCGATTAAAAGAAGAATACGGCTTCCCTTCTTTCCCTTCATGGCAAGAAATAGGAAAACTGGATGACCTCTCTGAGACAAAAAAACTAGCTGAATCTCTAGCCAACCATTTAGATTATTGCGGTATTAACTTGAATTATGCACCTGTTCTTGACCTTGATTATGGGGAAAAAACATATATTGGTAATGCACATAGAGCGCTCAGTAAGAACCCTAAGAAAATAATTAAGCACTCTTCAATTCTAATTGAAACTTTAAAGAAAAACAATATTTTCTCCTGCGTAAAACATTTCCCAGGTCAAGGCTCTGGGCATGGAGACACTCATCAAGGGGTTGATGACATTACAGATACATGGTCAGAGCAAGAGTTGATTCCATATGAGACAATGATAGATTCCGGTTTACTTGATATGGTAATGATTTCTCATGTTTTTCATCGCCTTTATGATTCAAAATTACCGGCCTCCCTTTCAAAAAATATCGCTACAAAACTCTTGAGGGAAAAACTTCATTTTGAAGGAGTCATAATCTGCGATGACCCAAGTATGAAAGCAATTTCAAATAACTACTCTCTTGAAGATACTTTTACATATATGATTAACGCAGGTATTGATATTTTTTGCCTTGGGAATAATCTAGAATTTGACCCCCATTATATACCTAAATGTGTGCAAGCAATAAAAGAGGGGATAAATAAAAAAAAGATTTCAATAGATAAAATTGAACAATCAATCTTGCGTATAAGCAAATTGAAAAACAAATTGTAATTTTATGAAAAAGCGATATGTACTAGGCCTCGATGGAGGAGCTTCAAAGATCCTTTCACAATTATTTTTAATAAATGATAAAAATGAAATTATTAATGAATCAAGACCATTTGAAGTAAGCTATAAGGATATAGTCAACTTTGATCAAAGCTTTATTCCAGTAAAATTAGAGATTCAAAAAAAAGAAAGTTTAGATAAGAGCATAACCATACAACCAAAGGAGCTAAGACAATCAAAAGTCATTATAAATGCAATAATAAAATCAATTCAAAATTTTAAAAATTTCGATATCTCTGCTATCGGATTCTGCTTCCCTGGAATAAAAACAAAAAACGCCGATGGGGTTTCCATAATGGCAAATGGACCAAGAAACTTAAACATGCTTCATCAGTTAAATAAAAAAATAAACTTAGAGTTAAATTGTTCAATAAATATTAAAAATATTTATGATGATTCCTTATCTTGTGTTTATGGAGAAAAGTTTTCTAGTAAAGGAAAGCTAAATAATTGTTCTAATGGGATTTACATTGGTGGTGGAACAGGCATCGCAGATGGAATTGTATATCAAAATCAAATAGTAGATATAACCGCTGAAAAAGATTTTAAAAAATCTTGGGAAATAATAGCGGATGATGGAAAATCTGTAGAAGAATGTTTATCTCTTGGAGGTCTAAGTCAAAAATGGAATTCAAAAAAGATGAAGTCAGTAGAATCACTAAATGACCTTTTCTTAAAAGCAAAAATGAAGAATAAAAAAGCTGAAAAAATACTTTTTTCTGCGGGAAAGGCTTTCAATATTTTGATTAATTCAAGGATATCTTTTTTTAAATCTAAGACAAATTATCCTGAAAAAATCGTTATCGGACAACGGTTGGGTGTCTTACTAAACGAAAAAAATCATCCATTAAAAAATATCATTCAAAAAAATAATTTTAAGGACATCCCTATTGAATTATCTTCAAATAGGAATACCGCAGCTATGGGAGCTGTTTATCTGGCCATTAATGAAGATAATTATGCATAAAGAACCAATCATGTCTATAGGCCTTGTAATGCCAGAAGATAATCAAAAAGATATTTCACTAGTTTTAAATGGCGATAGTTTTGATCTCAAAGTAAATGATTTAAATCAAACTCATTTTAATAAAAAATTACTTATTCAATCAAAAAATCAACGCATGCATCTAGAAGGCAAAGAATGCGAGTCCATTATTTTAACAAATAGACAGAGGGTAATTACGGACCATATAGTAGTTGATTCTGTAATCGCCGGAAGAGGATTTCATTGGCAAAAGCGAATAAAAATAAAAGTACTTGGTGACATAGTCATAAAACTTATTGGGCATTCTCTTTTTGTAATAAATAGAATACACCTTGAAGATTACTTAATGTGTGTAGCCACATCAGAAATGGGTAGTAATTGTCCCACATCGCTTTTAGAAGCTCAAACTATTGTTGCTCGATCTTGGATTCTTGCGGCAGCAGAAAAAAAACATGAACGCCTTGGGTTGGATGCCTGCAATGACGACTGTTGCCAAAGGTACCAGGGCATATCAAATTTAACAAAATCTTCAATAAAGGCAACTGTCAATACTAGAGGAAAAGCTATAATGCATAGCGATACAATATGTGATGCGCGTTATTCAAAAAGTTGTGGTGGAATAACAGAAAGTAGTGCAAATGTTTGGACTATGGATCAAAAACCATATTTAGAATCTCTTGTTGATGATAGTTCACAAATGAAAAAAAATATTTCAAACGAGGAGTCATTTAAAAATTGGATGAGACTAGAGCATTCATCTTATTGTGGCCCTCAATTTATTGATGAAAATAAGCTTGGTGAATACTTGGGGAATGTCGATAAGGAAGGCAAATATTACAGATGGAAAGTTTCTTATAATATGGATGAAATGATCCAAATTATTTTTGTTAAAACCGGGGAACTATTTACAGACATAAAACAAATATTACCATTAAAAAGAGGTGCCTCTGGCAGGATATTACATTTAGATATCATAGGTACTCTTAAAGATAAAAATGATTATAAATTATCTATAGAGTCAGAATATGAAATAAGAAGAATTTTGCATCCTAAATTTTTATATAGCTCAGCATTTACAATTGAAACAAATTCAAACACTAATAGTAGCAAATATTTCACTTTAAAAGGTGCCGGCTGGGGTCATGGAGTTGGATTATGTCAAATTGGAGCACTAGGAATGTCATTAGCAGGTAGAAATACTAATGAGATTCTTTATCACTACTATAAACAAACTCAGATAAAGGATATTTATGAGTGAATCGATAACATTACATTGGGTTGATTGGGCTATCATTATTTCTTATATAATTTTTTCACTTGGTGTAGGAATTTATTTTTCAAAAAGAGCAGCTTCAAGCACTGAGGAGTATTTTTTATCTGGAAGATCACTTCCTTGGTGGATTGTTGGAACATCTATGGTTGCCACTACATTTGCTGCTGATACACCACTTGCTATTACTGAGTTTGTAAGAGGACCCGGGATATGGCAAAACTGGTTCTGGTGGAACCTACTAATGGGTTCTCTCCTCGGCGTTTTTCTGTTTTCTAGACTTTGGCGAAGAGCAGAAGTCCTAACAGATAATGAGTTGCTAGAAATTCGTTATAGCGGAAAACCAGCTGCATTCCTACGCGCTTTCAAAGCAGGATACTTTGCTGTTCTTTATAACTTTATCGTTATGGGCTGGGTGATTAACGCGATGGCTTCCGTTGTTTCGGTAATGCTAAATATGGATAAATGGACTGCTGTTTGGCTATGCGTTATCATAGCCTTAGTATATGCTATTTTATCAGGATTTTGGGGGGTTGTCGTAACAGATTTAGTTCAATTTTTAATAGCAATGTTCGGATCAATAGCTCTCGCAATAATTGCTTTAAATTATGTAGGTGGGATGGAAACATTGCTGCAAAAACTTAACCAACTTTTGGGAACAGATGTTGTAACAGAAAATACTTTGAAATTCATACCTCCCATACCCGATGAAGGATTGGGAACTCAGACATTTTGGGAATCTCCTTTTTCAAAATTTTTAATTTTTACAACAATAATGTGGTGGTCTCATCATGGTACTGACGGAGGCGGATATATTATTCAGAGGATGTCATCAGCAAAGAATGAAAGGCACGCACTCCTTGCTACGCTTTGGTTTAATTTAGCACACTATGCTCTACGTGTATGGCCGTGGATTATTGTAGCGGTTGTTTCTATAGTCATGTTCCCAATTATACCCTCTGAATATTCTGAATTAGGAGTCAAAGCGGGATACCCACTTGTTATGAATACGCTACTTGGTCCCGGCTTAAAAGGGATTCTCATCGTTTCTTTTCTAGCAGCATTTATGTCTACTATCGATACTCATTTAAATTGGGGAGTTTCATACTTAATTAACGATATATACAGAAGGTTTTTTAAACCAGATGAATCCGAAAGGCATTATGTGTTTGCAGGCAAAATAATGACAATTGTTTTAATGGTCCTTGCTGCTTTTACCGCTCTTAAAATGCAAAGTATTTCTAAAGCTTGGGAGTTCATTTTTTCAATGGGAGCAGGAATAGGCTTAGTGTTAATACTTCGTTGGTTTTGGTGGCGAATAAACGCTTGGAGCGAAATAACTGCATTGGCCACTTCCATTATTATAACAATCACTTTGGAATTGATAGCATATTTTCAAACTATTAATAATGATTTGCAATATTCTTTGTTTGGCGCCTCGCCAGTAATCTTTGGTATTCAATTACAAATTCATCATAAGTTAATGATTATAGTACCGATAGCAATAATAGCTTGGGTTTCAGTTACTTTCCTTAGCAAACCAGAACCGATAGAAAAACTCGAAGAATTTTATAAAAGAGTACAACCTGGAGGATGGTGGGGACCAATAACATCTAATTTTAAACACACATTACAGCCTGTTACCAAGGGCATTTTTATTTTATGGGTATCAGGAGTACTAATGATATATGGTTTCACATTTGGTATTGGGAACCTGATTTTTCAAAACTATGGAGCTTCTGTTATTCTTTTTGGGTGCGCTGGTCTTGGGTCATATCTCATTTGGAATAAAAGTATCTCAAAGCTAACTTGAATTATTATGTCTAAGCCAAGAAGAATTCTCTCTATCGATATTTTCCGAGGGATTACTATTGCAATGATGATAATTGTTAATAACCCAGGAAGCTGGTCTTATGTATATGCACCATTGCGCCATGCTAAATGGCACGGTTGCACTCCCACTGATTTAATTTTCCCATTTTTCTTATTTATTGTTGGTACTTCAATGAGGTTTGCATTTGTTAGATGGCACTCTTTTGCTTCAAATGAATTTTATAAGCATGTATTAATAAGGACATTATCTATCTTTATAGCTGGAAGCTTCATTCATGCCTTTCCTTTTATTCAACAAGACTGGGACTGGGGCAATTATAGAATAATGGGTGTGCTTCAAAGAATTGCACTAGCATACGGTATAGCAGCTATTATGGTTATCCATCTAGATTTGAAAAAGATTTTCATTTCTGGCGTAGGCATACTTTTAGCTTATTGGGGAATCCTTTGGCTAGGTGGCGGGAGCGCACCATATAGCCTTGAAACCAACTTTATCCGTAAAATTGATATTATGCTCCTCGGGGCAAACCACCTTTATGGAGGTACTGGAATTCAATTCGATCCGGAAGGATTATTAAGTACTATACCGTCAGTTGTAACCGTTTTAATGGGGTATCTAGTAGGATCAATGCTTCACACAACAAAAGATTTTTTAGATAATGTTAAAAGGATGTCCACATTTGGAATCATTTCAATAGTTTTCGGATTAATATGGGGACTGATTTTCCCTATAAATAAACAATTATGGACAAGCTCATATGTGCTTCTGACAGGGGGCATTGCTACCTTATCTTTATCCTTACTCTGCTACGTGATTGATATTAAAAAATGGAAAAAACCACTCTGGGTTTTTCAGATTTTTGGCACAAACTCTATTTTTTTATTTGTCCTATCTGGATTTTGGACGAAAATAATTTTAAAAATAAAGTTTACTTTGGAAGGAGAGCCAATTTCAGGATACGGCTATTTATATAAAACTTTATTCGTTCCAATTGCAGGAGACATGTTTGGGTCATTACTATTCGCCCTTGCTCACCTATTAGGATTCTGGTTGATATTATTATGGCTATACAAAAAGAAAATATTTATAAACCTGTGATAAAGAAATTTGTTTTAATTATTTTTCTTTTTGTTGTTTCAATTAAACTACAATCTCAAGACAATCACCAATATTTAACGAACCGTCCATATGCTGTCGTTTTAGGAACAACTCAAGATGGTGGATATCCTCATGCTGGCTGCGAAAGACAATGCTGTAAAAATGCATGGTCATCAGACAGTTTGAGAAAGATGGTATCTAGTATTGCTATTATAGACCCTAGATTAGGCTTGGGCTGGATGATAGATGCTACACCAGATTTTGCAAAACAATTCCACATAGTTACTAAAAAACATGGAGTCAGACTTGCAGGTATATTTTTAACGCATGCTCATATCGGACATTATGCCGGATTAATGCAACTGGGTAAAGAAGTTATGGGAGCAAAAAATATAGTAGTTTATACAATGCCTAAAATGAAAAAATATCTTGAGAAAAATGGCCCTTGGAATCAACTCATAAATCTGAAAAATATTGTACTATTACCAATGAATGATAAAAAAGAAATTCAATTATCTAGAGATTTAATTTTAGAACCATTTTTAGTTCCGCACAGAGATGAGTATTCTGAAACAGTTGGTTTTAATATAATAGGACCAAATGAATCTATGCTCTATATACCTGATATAGATAAATGGAATAAATGGGAACATGATATTTTATTCTGGATTGAGTCTAACACTTATGCTTTGTTAGATGGAACATTTTACTATGATGACGAAGTCCCGAATCGCAATATGAGTGAAATTCCCCACCCTCTGATTATCGAGAGTATGAATTATTTTAGTGGACTTTTAAAACGTGATCAAAAAAAAATATTCTTCATTCATTTAAATCATACAAATCCTGCACTTTCTAAAAACTCTGCTGCTTCTCGAAGCATTATCAAAAATGGCTATAACACCGCAAGATTTGGAATGGAATTTTATTTTTAATTATGCAAAAAAAAATATTTATAATGGGCGCAAGTACAGGGATTGGAAAAGCTCTAGCAATTAATTATGCAAATGAAGAGGTAGTACTTGGCCTAGCTTCAAGAAGAATCGATTTATTAAAAATAATAAAAGAAGAATGCAAATCATTAAAGTGTAAAATATTCATTTATAAAACTGACGTAAGAAAAAAATCTGAATGTGAACAATCGGCAAAAAGTTTTATTGAAGTAGCTGGAGGTATCGATATATTAATTGCTAATTCTGGCGTCGGAAGCAGCGATGAAATCTTTTCAGGTTCTAGTGAGAAAATAAATAGAGTTTTAGAGACTAATATTCTTGGAGTAACGAACACTATATTACCATTTCTACCTAGGATGAAAGAACAAAAAAGTGGCAGCATTGTCGTTGTAAGTTCAGTAGCTAGCTTTATACCAATTCCACATAAAGGAGGATATTCAGCTTCGAAGGTAGCTGTAAGAAGGTTATTTGATTCTTGGAGACCAATACTTGTTGAAAATGGAATTAAAGCAATCTCAATTTGTCCTGGATTTATAGATACTCCAATGACAGAAAAAATCTTATTTAAACCATTCCTAAGGGATACTAATACAGCTTCAAAAGCATTTATAAAAGCAATTGAAGTTGGTAAGAAAACATATATATATCCATGGCAAATGAAATTATTTGTGAAAGCTTTTAATATTTTGCCACAGTTTTTTTATGACTGGGTAATAAACAAATCAAAAAGTAGTATTTCTAAATACGATAAGAACTAAATCTGAATTTATTTATAATTCATTTTTTACTGGTAGTTTTTTGATAGTAGAAAATAACCATGTAAGACCAATAACGAACGCTACAACTGTTGAGATCGACATCGAGTACCAGACCCATTCAACGGACTTTCCCATAATAAAAATAAAAAACAATGATAGAGGTGCGGAAATACCAAGTACCCTTACTATTGTTATAATTAAAACAGGCAACCCTTTACCTAATCCTTGCAATACTCTTCCCGTGGTTATTCCTACTGCAATAAATGGATAAGCAAATGCAAAGATTTGTAAAAAATTAACAGCAATTATTACTATTGATTCATCCTCAGTAAAAAACCTGACTACCTGATCAGCGAAAATATAAACCATTGCTGAAGAAAAAATAGTTATTATGAGTGCTGAAACAATTCCATACCTAATTGTAAATCTCAAAGCTTCATATTCTTTTGCACCATAAAACATTCCAACTAATGTGGTGAGAGATGCCGCAATTGAAAAAATTGGTAGAAACACTAACATGTCTAATCTACCTGCTACTTGATAAGCTGCAACAGTTTCAACTGATATATGGGCAAGGATCTTATTAAAGACCCCTTGTCCTACGGCCATTACAATCATCGATAAGGATGCAGGGAGTCCTATTTTAATAATGTCCCATAGAATATCTGTTGAAAACTTAAAATCATTAAGATTAAAAGAGATGTAAGAATGGTCTTTGAAGAATAGCATAAATATAAAAACCAAAAAGACTACTACTTGACTTATAACAGTGGCCATTGCAGCTCCAGCGATACCTAAACCGAAGCCAAAGCCACCATAACTATCCAACTCAAAAATAAAAATTGGATCTAAAATAATATTTAAAACCGTACCTAAACCAGCCACCATCATTGGAAATTTCATATCTCCCTCGCCAGAAAGTATAGATCTAAAAAAACCAGAAAATATCATGAAAGGCATACCGATACACATCACATGAAGATACTCCCAACCTAAATTTAATATTTCACCTTCTGCCCCAAATAATGATAAAATTTCTCTACCAAAAAGTAATCCAGTAGACGATAATAGAATACTAATCAATGCTGCCATAAATACGGCATGCTCTGCACAATTATCAGCTTGCCTTTTATTATCCTCTCCTATGAATCTTGCAATAGCAGCTGTGACGCCTGTACCTAGTCCCATAGTTAAGCCTAGAACTAAAAAGAATAAAGGCATATTGAATGCTATCCCAGTTATTGCTTGACCACCTAATCTTCCGATAAATATCATATCAACTAGGTTATATAATGTTTGTATGCCCATACCAAACATAATAGGTACTGCTAAAGACCATAAAGCTTTAGAAGGGTTTTCTAAAAATACTTTTAAGCGGGACTTAGACTTTGTTTGTTCTTGCATCAAGGAAAACTTACGTTCCTCCTGTGATTAACTTACTATACTATTAAATCTTAGTTTAACTGGTCAGTTAAACATTACTTTATAAAAATCATTTTTTGTGAACTCGTAAAATTTTTGGCTTGGAGACGATAGATATAAACGCCCGAACCAACTTTCCGACCAAGTTCATTTGTTCCATTCCAGGATACCTTATAATGTCCTATTTCTAATTCACTATTTATAATTTTTGAAATGGTCTTACCGTTTATATCATAGATAAATAACTTCACAAAAGAATGTTCAGGTACCGAGAATTGAATATTCGTTTTTGGGTTAAAAGGGTTTGGATAGTTTTTCATTAATGAAAACTCGCTAGGAATTTTGATTTGGTTTATGACACTATCTTTAGATTCAATAATATTAAAATTGTCATCAAAAAATGTATAACGAATACGCACATCTAAATCTTCATTATGACTTTTTTTAAAATCAAAACCCAACGATGTAGTCAATTTATTAGAAGTAGCAAATTCGATAACGCCAAGACCCTCAAAATCATTGATACTTTTTAGCATAGTACCATTATTATTAATTTGAAAATTATCAATTGCCGTAACAGTATTTATATTTTGACCATAATCAAAAATTATTTGGCCATACCTAGTTTCTCTTTGTGGAATAATGCTTAATGTTTCCTCAGTAATCTGAATCAATGAGGACTGGTCAGGAACTAAAATTTCATCAACTAACTCAACTGGTCCATATTTTTTTAATGACCATAGCCACATTTGAGTAAAAGCCATTCCATCATCAATTCCAAAAAGGCTATCTTGTGTTATTTTAATATTTGGAGGGCTTCCAATATAAGGTCCAAGGTTTTTAGAATAATCGTTTGAATTCCAACTTGATATAAAAAGCGCCAAATCTTCTAAACTAACTCTGTCATCAGGAGGATTACTAAAATCACCGGCCGCTTTTGTAAAAAAACGTCTACTTAATAAACTATCTCTAACATTACCTGAGGTATCTTTAATATTAAGAACCTCAAGTTCTAGAGTATCGTAAGACATTATTGTGGAATCTAGAATTAAAAATAAAGTATCTGGATTAAGCCTATAGGCGTGATCAAATCCTAGAGTATCACGTTTTGAAGTGAAATTATATGAAAAAGATTCAACATCAATGGACTCTGAAAAATATATTGAAATGACTGAATCAATTATCAAGTCAACAAACCCTTCATGTTCAATATTAGTGGAGTCAATTGTAGGAAATCGCAAATCATATGTGAAAAGAGTATCACTAGTGCTATCTACACTCATTGCATTTAGACCTAAATCATAAATTGCTGAATTATTAGCTGGTCGAATAAGAAATTGCTCTTTACCAGAGGGCACTTCATCAAATTTTATTTGTAACTTAATAGAGTCTTTACCTTCTTCAGAGTGGTCAAAAATCTCAATTTCTTCAATATTTGCACTTGAAACAAAACCATTATTTTTAAATACCTCAACATTGAAATCATTAACTGCTATAAAATTAAACCCTGAGTTATCTGTAAATACATTATCATCAATAGAAAAGTGCACTGCACAAATTTTTCGGGATGCCTCAGATGGATTATTTTGTAAAGTCATATACAAATTAGAATCAATTTTAGCTGAACCAGAAATAAAATCAGGCGCAATATTATCTGATGTTGTGAATGTTATAGTATCTCTTGCTAAAATTTGATTACCTGAAAAATCCTCAAAGTTATTTTCAATTATTACAGACATTATGTGCTCACTTCCAAAAGGTTGGGTCATTATAACCCAAATACTATCAGGCGATGGATCATTCACTATTGTATAGTATGTTACATAATCAATAGCACTGTCTGGGGGGATTATGATAGTAGAGTCAGGAGTTGAAACCACTATATCTTCATACCTAGATACGTCTATTAATTTAAAACTTTCTAAAGCAGAATCATCAGTTAGAGGCTGACCATTTAATAATCTAATAGGTTCATTAAAGCTAAAAATTAATGTATCGTTATATGATACATTATTACTCTCATTCGTGATATTTGAACTATAAAATGGTCTTAATTGATCATTTAAAATAAACGGCCCAGCAAATTCTGATGAATCCATGTTAACACCATTTTCATTATAAATTGCATTTGAAGATTCAGGAAATATTCTAATTATTTCACCACCAGTTGGAATAAAATCAAGGCTAACATCAAGTTTTATTGTGTCTGCGCCTTCATTATCAAGCAAATTATTATTTTCATCAACAACATAGAGTGGGAACACCTCACTTATGGTATCATCATTTGATGTGAGCAATACTTTAAAATCTTGAATGACAAGGCCAGAATTAGATAACTCATTTGAAAAAACAGGACCGTTTTCGAATATCAATCTAAAGAACCCATTATCTGAACTAAGGCTACTGTTTTGTCCGAAAATAGGTGATGGTAGTAAATAAAATTGTTCTGTTACTTCAGTAGCGCTCATAATATTACCCCCAGCATCATAAATTTCATTTGGAGTTGGTCTTACCAAAATGCTTTCAGTCCCATTTGCAGAGCCAACAACTTTTAAATTCAACCGAAATATTGTTTCACCAATTGCTGGGTTACCTCCTGATGTATCAGCTACTGATTCGAGATAAATAGATTGTGCACCATTTAAATCGCCATAATCCACTTCAAGATTAAAGTCTTGAACAGTAAGAGGCTCTGTCGCAACAGAATTACTGAAAACATTCTCGCTCATTTGAATCAACACATAATCATTGCCCCGACCAAAAGAGTCTTCAATAAAACTAGGTGGAGAAACATCCGCGACCTCATACTCAAAATTATAAGCCACAGTGAAATTTGTGTCACTATCACATAAAGTTGAGCTATTAATAGAAAGTGTAAATATTTCTAATTCAGTAAATAGAATATCTGGATCCAAAGTAATTGAGGTTGTATCAATATTAAATTCAGTTTGATAATCTAAGGTATCGCCATTTTGATTAATTAAATGTACAATTTTTTTAAATTCACTATCATTTAAATCATTTATACTTAAATCGGTTTCGTTATAACTTTTTACAGTTTCACTAAATAGTAAAATTATATTACTACTGGGTAATATAGCGTTATCAGGGTCAGGAGATACTTGCAATAATGTTGGTGCTAATTCATCTTTTAAATTAAAGGTTACTTGATTCAAAACTTGATTCCCAGCGCGATCCCTTATTGGTAAAAAAGTGGTAGATATTGTAACTACTTCAGTACCTGAAGCATTAGGTGGATCTAAAATTAACTGCAATCTAAGACTAGTCTCTCCCCCTACAACTGGTTCAAAACTATCAACCTTAATAACATTTTCTACCAATACAGTTTGGACATTATTTAAATCATTGCTTGAAATAGCTAAATCAAAGTGACCGGTGTTTAACCCTCCAGAAGCGACCAGGTCTGCGTAATCTTTATATATTTCTTCATTCATAGATATAATTACTAGTGTATTTGAATTGCTGTCAATTACGGCGCTAGTAAATAATGGGTTTACAATATCATTTATTCGAATATTCGATGATTTAGCAGTTATCTGATTGCCCGATTCATCATTTAAAGAAACACCGCTAGCATTTTGGTTTAATATAGTTATTTGAATATCTTCCCATTGCGAGTCAACAAAAGAATCATCTGGATCAATCTGAATTACTCGCAAATCATCACTAACATCGATGCTAAAACCTAAAGGGGCTCCACTTTCAAGAAATGAAAGCGAGATATAGTCCGATAGATTCGCTGCAGACACCTCATCTTGATTTTTAAAAAGTTCTTCAGATGAATAAATAATTATATTTTCATTCGGATCAACAATCATAGGATCAGATTCAACACTTATACCCTCAATTGTTATTCTAGGGGGGATAATATCATATAATTCAATATAAATGGTATCGCCAATAGTAAATGGAATGCTTTCACTGTTTATTAAATGAGGTGCAGTAATTTGAGAAAGGATTTCTCCATTTTCATCACGCGTTGCAAAAATATGATCTTTTACAGTTACATAGATATAGGAACCATAATTCGGCGGATTAATTAATGGAAATCTAATTGTACTATAACCAGTATTCTGTTGCAATAAGCCACCGTTTTCATTGAGTAATTCACCTAGCCCAACATTAAAACCATTTTCATCTCTAATTTCAAAATAATCTTCACCATTTAAAATAGAACCAATACTCCAAACCTCTCCATCATTTACACCATATACTTCATTTGAAAAATCGATATCAACAAACAAATTTTGAGGATGCAGATTTTTATAATCAGAAAAGTGAGACATTTCACCAATGACAATATTAAAATCACCTGTATTACCAACATTATGGCCATCTACCACTATGTAATAATCTCCTTGTTCATCCAAATATATCTCTCTAGCTATTGGTAAATAATCAGGAGGACTAAAATCTACAGCGCTAGGGCATAAAACACCTGAATCAATTAATTCGTAAGAAAAAATTTCGCTAGCAATTAATTCATTTTCATCAATGTTTTTACAATCTATACCATCCGCTTTAACTATTGCAATCGAAGCATCAAAATTCACCCCACTTCTACACATATCGGCAAATAAGTTTATACCCTCATCATTCTCTCCATCACCATCTTCATCAGAAAATCCAATAGAAAATTTATATATCACATCATTTGTAAGGTACCCTGCTAATATGTCTGTGGTTCCTGAGCTGTAAACTACAAAATCATCTCCGCTTGCTGTTGTTGACCCAGAAAGCTCAATAGGGAAATCATCTACTGATATTGTTAGATTAACATCATCTTCACATTGGGCATTTATGGTCGCGGGTACTGAAAAACTTAAAATAATTAATAATGCTGTTATTTTATTGAACGGCATTGATTAAGCCTTCACCGTAGCTATTTAGAAAAATCGAAGTATTGTTTTCATTTCTAAGTACAGTATTATTTGTATACCTTATTGGCGCTAAGCCTTCATCTTTTACAGTAAATAATATTTTAGCCATAGACATGGTGCCACTTGAATTACTTGTAACTGTGGTTGGCTGTAAAAATAGATAAACGTTTAAAAAGCCATCCTCTTGATCTGTGAACATAATGGGATTATTAACACCATTCATAAAAAAATCACCATACTTAACAGTATCGATCTGAATTATCTCAGAATCAAACTCAATTTGCAAATGAGCGCCGGCAGCATTCTGGACCTTATAACAATAAAGTTCAAGCGTATCGCTTTCGCCAACTTTAATGGATTCAAATTCAGGAGGGTGGAAAAATATTGTTGGCGAATTTAAACCAAGGTTTTCTGGGTCAAATTCATTGTCAAGCGCATACTTAGCATCGTCGCAGGAGTACAAAAAAATAAGTACAAATATAAAGTATAATAAATTTTTATGGAATTTTGACACCGATATTAACTCCTAATGAAACCCACATTGTACTACCTAATGAAGAGGTGTTAACCAAATTGGCTCTGCTTGAAAGCGCAAATGATAATGGGAACGTAGTTACATCATAGATCAGGTCACCACCAAGGACATAACCTTTACCATCATCATAAAAAGACCTGCCTAAAAAAGAATATTTTCTAAGGCTCTTTCCACCAAAAGATATTTTTTCAGTTAAATCAAAATTAAGCGCTACCGTATTACTAGACCCTTCGTATTCATCATCGAAAGTTGAGGATGTAAATGAATAATTAGAAACTTCATAAGTCAATGATGTAAAAATAGAACCAAAATAAAGACCTATTGGAGTGGTAATTAAAAACCCTCCATCAGTGTACGGAGAATAAGCAGATAAAGAATTTCCTTTAAAAATTGGCCTAATGATTGATCCTCTTAGACCGAAGCCTGATAGCAAATCCCATGTAGTCATTCTAGGTTTTGATTTTGAATCAACAACAGACCCAAAATTACCAGCATTGACAAATATCTCATCAGGAGCGACGATATAAGCATGCAGCATATTTATGCCCCAAATAGATGTACCTAAAATTCTTAATCCCTTCAAAAAGTTATTATGCTTTTTTGTATCACTAGCATAACGAATTATATCGGGTCTAAGCTCAATTAGCTTACCGGGATCGTTTTCACTTTGATAATTTGTATATTTTTCTTCAAATCCTCCCCAAGATTTTTGATAATTTGAGTGGGCAAGTAGTGCCAGCCCGCCGATTATAATTTCAGTACCAAAAAAGCCCATTCCTGTATAAGAACGTTTTGAATATACCTGTCCTGCTCCTGGTACAAACGTAGAATAAACTAAGGACCTAACTTTTTTGGGGATTTTTGGTAATCTAAGCCAAGGAGTTTTCTGCTTTTCTTTTTTTGGTTTTAAATAGCCTAATGTTTCAGAAGATGCTTCGATTGTTAGAGTATCAGGCACCTCCAACCCACTAACATTGTATGATAATTTTTTCATTTCAAGCCGAATACTATCAATTGCACTAACATTATCAATTGAAAACCCTTGAACCTCCTGCTCTAAATCAATAGAATACATTTTTCCTTTAACAAAATATTCTTTTTCTTTTTCTATAATCGTACCTGCCACTACAAAATTGACTTTTAATATCTTACCTAATTCTAAAATGCATGCTTTAGATTTACATTCGCCATAGACCCTTTCCCCTGGATAAAAAATATCAACCTGATTTGTCATACTAGCATCAAGAACCTCATAAATATTTAGTTTTTTAATGTTTTGTCGAAATTGTTCGGTTAAGAGATCTCGCATAGGTAGAGAAATACCTTCAGATGAAAAATCTAGAACAGCTAATCGCTTTCCAGTTTTTGTACCACCACCTTGCCAATCAATTCTTTCTGCAGCTGATGCATCTACCGTCAATAAAAACCAAAATGCAATAAATAAGCCACAATTAGTAGCGACAATTAATATTTTGTTGATATAATTCATTTTTTAATAAAACTAATAAATTTACACTGAAGAAAGGAAATGTCAAATAAGGGTAGAAACAAATCATAGAATTAAAACTGTTTCATGGGGTTATCTTGATACCAGCTATTTATAAACATATCTAAAATTTTTACTAACGAATCCTCTATATCTTGGATGATTTTTTTATCAGAAGAATGCCCCATTAAATTTTGCTGATAAATAATTCCTTTTTTGAACTTTTTTAAAACTTTCTTTTTTGAGATGTTTTTTAAATATATTTCTTTAGTTAAAAATAAATCAAAAACTGACAGCTCGACTTGGTATGAGTAGCGATTTAAATCTTTTGATTTCATTAAACTAATTTGAATAATCATTGAAGGAGAAAAAACTTTGGGGTCTATCTTCAGTTTATAACCTTCTAAAAATAACAACGCAATCTGTGTTAATTTTTCTTTCCATATAGGGTCATCCTG
>CAJQGZ010000139.1 GCA_905478065.1 uncultured bacterium
TGAAAACTTCGTCTAATACTTCTATTCTTGGTTTAGAATTGAAAGAAATAAATAGTGCCTTAATACAAAAATACAATCTAAAAGAAGGTGATGGTAAAATTATAGTAGTAGCGGTCGAACCAGGTAGTGAGGCCGCTGATAAGGGTCTTGTTGAGGGCGATGTAATCAAGCGTGTGGGAACGCAGCAAGTTCGTTCGCTAAAAGAATTTAAGAAAAAAGAAAAAGCTTCAAGAGCTAGAGGAAGTTTATTGTTATTAGTAAAGAAGAATGATGGTTCATCTCTTTTTATTACGCTTAACTATTAATTATATTTTAATTATTAATAATAGAATTCATGAATATCCATCATTAATTTTGTTTTTTCTTAACTAGTAAAACAAAACTATTCACTGCTAATTTATTAGTCTATAATTTAGACTAATATCGGATAAAGCATGGCCATTAAAAAGATCTCTTCCAATGTGGACTTTATAGCTCAGGAGCATGAAGTCCTCGAATTTTGGAAAAACAAAAATATTTTCAATAAACGCCGTCAACTTAATGATGGCAAGCCAACTTGGAGCTTTATTGATGGTCCTATTACAGCAAATAATCCAATGGGAGTACATCATGCCTGGGGACGAACCCTAAAAGACATATATAATCGATATAAGGCAATGACCGGTTTTGAATTAAGATATCAAAATGGTTTTGACTGTCAAGGATTATGGGTTGAAATAGAAGTTGAAAAAGAATTGGGCTTTAAATCCAAAAAAGATGTTGAAGCTTTTGGAATCGAAAAGTTTGTCAATCTATGTAAAGAAAGAGTATTGAAGTATTCAAAAATTCAAACGGAACAGTCAATTCGGTTAGGATATTGGATGGATTGGGAAAACTCTTATTTTACAATGTCCAATGAAAATAATTATACTATTTGGAGATTTTTAAAAAAACTTTTTGAAGAACAAAAAATCTATCGAGACGTTGATGTTGTTCCTTGGAGTGGAAGGTCAGGAACTTCATATTCGCAAATGGAAGTTATCGAAGGCAGAAAACTTGTTTCCCATAGAGCTGTATTTGTGCGGTTTCCTATTAAAGATAGAAAGCAAGAGTATTTACTCGTTTGGACTACAACGCCGTGGACCTTAACATCAAATGTTGTAGTAGCTGTAAATGTGAATCTTGAGTACGTTAAACTAAAATCCTCAGACGGTTCAATATACTATTTTGCAAAAGATAACCTCGAACATCAGCGACTAGAAAAACAGTTTTCTGATAAAAAACAATGGGTTGAGGGTGTTCCAAAACTCAAAACAATTTCTCAAATTTTTAAAGAGCACGGCGGATATGAGGTTATTGGTTCTGTAAGCGGTGCCGAATTAGTTGGATTAGAATATATTGGGCCATTTGATGATTTAGAAGCTCAAAATAAGGCTGGAGGATATCCCTTTGTTAATGAACACCTTGAAAAAGAGGGTGTTACTTCTGTCAGCCAGCATAAAGTGATAGACCCTGGTAAAGATAAAATTGGGAATGATATTGTTGTTTCCGGAGAAGGTACTGGCATTGTTCATATGGCGCCAGGTTGTGGTGATATAGATCATAAAGTGGGTAAAGAAAAAAATCTAATTAATATTGCACCTCTCGATGAAGAAGCAAGGTTTATGGATAATTTTGGTTGGCTTAAAAACAAATCAGCTACAGAACCAGAAACAATTGATCTAATTATCGAAGATTTGAAAAAAAGACATTTTCTTGTATATGTTGAAGAGTATCCTCACGTATATCCGCATTGTTGGAGGTCGGGAGATGAACTAGTTTTTCGGTTGGTTGAGGAGTGGTACATCAACATGGACTGGCGTGAAAAAATTAAAAGTGTTGTTGATGATGTTGATTGGATACCGGGATGGGGCAAAGATCGAGAACATGAATGGCTTGATAATATGGGCGATTGGATGATATCCAAAAAAAGGTTTTGGGGTTTAGCTTTGCCTATTTGGGTTTTTGAAGATGATTCTTTTTATGTAGTTGGTTCTGAAAAAGAATTGAAAGAACTCGCTGTTTCAGGCTTTGAATCGTTCGACGGTAATAGTCCACATAGGCCTTGGATTGATGAGATTCAAATTAAGCATCCAGAATCGGGCCTAATAGGCAAAAGGATTCTAGATGTTGGTAATCCTTGGCTTGACGCTGGTATCGTTCCTTTCTCAACTCTAGATTATATATCAGATAGGGATAAATGGGAAAAATGGTATCCTGCAGATTTTGTTACAGAATGTTTTCCTGGTCAGTTCAGAAATTGGTTTTATTCATTGCTAGCTATGTCTAGCTGGCTTGAAGGAAGTGCTCCTTTCAAAACACTACTTGGACATGCTTTAGTTAAAGACGAGGATGGTAGAGAGATGCATAAAAGTTGGGGCAATGCAATATGGTTTGATGATGCTGCTGAGAAAATGGGTGTTGATGTCATGCGTTGGATGTATGCAGGACAAAACTTAGAAAGCAATCTATTTTTCGGTTATGGGCCGGCAGATGATATTAGGAAAAAATTAATAACTTTTTGGAATGTTTATTCATTTTTTTCTACTTACGCATCAGTAGATGGATTTGATTTAAAAAAGCATGGAAAAATAAAACTTGAAAATTTAACAATACTTGATAAATGGGTATTGTCAAAATTGCATATCTTGATTAGAGATGGTCGAAATTATCTTGATAATTATGATGTCGCTAGCCTAGTTAATTCTTTCGATATTTTCTTGGAAGATTTATCAAATTGGTACATAAGAAGAAATAGAAGAAGGTTCTGGAAATCTGAAGATGACCAAGACAAGTTTACTGCATATGCTACATTGTATCATGTTCTAGTAAATAGTATTAAATGTATAGCACCAGTATTACCATTTTGCACAGAAAAAATGTATAAAAATTTAGTGGTAAATTTAGATTCTAAGGCTCCTGAGAGTGTTCATCTTTGTGATTATCCAAAGCCTAAAACAGATTTAATTGATGATGATATTATCAAGAAAGTTGATTCATTAAAACGTGTAGTCGAGTTAGGTAGATCTGCAAGAAATCAGTCAAAGGTAAAAATTAGACAACCTCTGTTAAAGGTCTTATATGCGATAGAGGACAATGAGACTTCTAACTTTATTCATGATTATAAAGATATTATTCTAGACGAGTTGAATGTTAAATCTATTAAAAGAATTACAAATGCTGGCTCTTTGGTTAAATACAATATTAAACCAAACCTACCTGTTCTTGGTAGAAAATATAAAAGTGGACTCAAAGATATTAGAGCTGTTTTAAGCGCTGGGGATAACGATGAGCGTTTTAAGGAATATGAAAAAACTGGTTACATAATTATAAAAAAAGATGACGATGTATATACATTAGAAAAAGAAGATATTATTATTGAAACGCTTGCAGCTGATGGTTTTTCTGCAGTAAGTGGAAAAGGTATAACAGTCGGTTTAACACTCGAATTAAATGATGAATTGATTCAAGAGGGAATTGTTAGAGACTTAGTTAGACAAGTCCAAAACATCAGAAAAGATGCTGGTTTTTCTGTAGAAGATCGCATAATTATTTCTTGGAAATTGGATAGTGAATTTCAAGAAGCATTTGTTAAATTTGAGGATTATTTTTGTAATGAGACATTGACGACTTTAATAGATAATTCTATTACAGACCATGATTACAATGCTGAATTTGAATTAAGAGAAAAAGTAATCAAGATTAGTCTTAAAATAGCTAATATATAAGGAACTGAAAAGATGGCAAAAAATAGATACAATAAAAAAGATTTAGAACGATTTAGGAAAGAGATACAGAAAAGGATTGATGAGCTAAATGGTACTATGGATGGCATAAGGGATGACCTAAATATTGATTCTAAAGGGAATGCTAGTCTTGCTCAAGATTCTGTTTATAGCGTACACATGGCAGATGCCGGCACGGACTCATATGAGCGCGAAAAAGGTTTTCATCTAATGAATAGAGAAACTGATTATATTAATTTTTTAAATCTTGCACTTCAGAGGATAGAATCAGGTGATTTTGGTGTTTGTGCGGTATGTGGAGAAAAAATACCCGAAGAACGAATGATGGAAGTTCCGAACGCAACAAAATGCGTTTCTTGTAAGGAAGGTGAAAAGCTAAACTTACCAAAGAGTTAATTTGCTTTATATTGGGCTTATAATTGGCATTTTCATTACTGATCAGGTTACAAAGTGGTTAGTACACAGTTATATGGATTTATACCAGTCTATCCCATTAATTGAGAACTTTTTTTATTTAACATATGTAACAAATGATGGTATGGCATTTGGCTTAAGTCTTCCTGGCGGCCAAGTTACGCTATCTGTTTTATCAATATTAATGACCTTTGTGTTAGTTTATTTTTTCTGGTTAGAGAGGATGAGTCATATTACAATAAAATTGGGTCTATCTTTAATTATCGCTGGTGCATTAGGAAACTTGATAGATAGGTTATTAGCTGGTAAAGTGGTCGATTTTTTGCATATAAAATTAGGATCATATTGGGAATGGTACATTTTTAACATTGCAGATACTTCCGTATCGATTGGAATGGTCTTTTTTATTATCCATTCAATTTATTTTCAAGAAAAAATAAATAAAAAAGCTTCTATTTGAATAAAAAATCCTTTCTAGTGCAGGAACCCCTTGATCTTAGGTTAGATGTCTATCTAACTAATAACCTTAATAAGATCTCGAGGAGTATAATTAAACACCATATCATAAAAGACGACATATTGGTAAATGGAAAATCTAGTAAACCTAGTTATTTACTTCAAAAAGGTGATTTAGTTGAAGTCTCTTTTGAAGAAGCAAAAACAAGCGATGAATTGGTTCCTCAAAGAATGGACCTAGAAATATTATATGAGGATAAAAATATAGCTGCAATTAACAAGCCTAGTGGTTTAGTTATGCATCCTGGAGTTGGAAATGAGGAAGGTACGTTAGCTAATGGGTTAGTCCATTATTTTAATAATTTATCAGATATTAATGGTAAAGACAGGCTAGGAATCGTTCATAGATTAGATGCGGACACCTCTGGCATAGTCTTAATTGCAAAAACTAATGAATCTCATATAAATCTTTCTAATCAGTTTAAAAATAGATCAATAAATAAAGTTTATTTTGCTATTACTTGGGGAAAGTGGCCAAATAATATTGGGGTTATTGAAGGGTATATGAATAGAAAAAAAACAGATCCTACTTCTTACACCCTTAACTCTGGCAATGAAAATGGAAAATATTCTAAATCTTTTTTCCAAATTAATAAACAATACTCAAATTTTGCTTGTGTTGAGTTTAGACCGCTTACTGGGCGCACTCACCAAATAAGAGTTCATTCTTCAAGCAATGGTAATCCAATCTTCGGCGATAATAAATACGGCGGCGGTCTAAAAAAATGTAATGAATATTCTTCAAAATTTAAAAAACTTATATCTAAAGAAATTATTAATTTAAATAGACATGCTCTACATGCTCATTCTATAGATTTTGAATTATTAAACTCAAATGGGAAAAGATTAAAACTCGAGGCACCAATTCCCACAGTTTTAAGAAAGCTTGAGGACAAATTATCATCATATGAAAACTAATTTTCAAACTATAAAAATAGAATTTTTAGATTATCTTGAAAGTGAAAAAGGTTTTTCAAAGCACACTATTGAATCTTATGAGTTGGACTTGAAAGTATTCTTTGGATTTTGTAATGATTATGATTCTAGCTTAGAGCTTAACTTAAATAAAATAAAGCCTGCTACCATCAGAGGCTTTTTATCCAATGAAATGGAGAAAATACATACATCAAAAAAAAGTGCGAAGCCATATAGTGAAAAAACTATTGCAAGAAGATTGGCCTCTATAAAGGCATTATTTAAATATTTATATAATTTTGAAAAGATAAAAGATAATCCGACTATTTATATAAAAACTCCAAAATCATCAAAATTATTACCAACATTCGTTAAAGAAAATGATATATCAAGACTAATGGAGCAACCTTTTACTAATGTCATTACAAATGAATTAGAGGCATTTAGAGATTCAGCGATTTTAGAAACACTCTATGCAACGGGATTAAGATTAGCTGAATTACTTTCACTTAATGTTTGCGATGTTGACAAAAATACTGAAATGGTAAAAGTTATGGGTAAGGGAGGAAAAGAGCGTATTGTGCCTATAGGGAAGGTCGCACTAAATTCTATTAATAATTATTTAGAAAACACAGGAAGGTCCCTAAGGGCTGATTTTAATGATCCATTATTTACGAATAAAAAAGGAGCACGATTACCTAAACGTACGCTTCAAAGAAGAGTAAAAAAATATCTTGAGACTACAATGGGTGGTGGATCAGTACACACACTCAGGCACACGTTTGCTACTCATTTAATTGATAGAGGTGCAGACATGCTTACGGTTAAAGAACTACTAGGTCATAGTAGTCTTTCTTCCACTCAGCATTACACTCAGCTTAACTTAGAAACAATCAAAAAGGTATATCAAAAAAATCATCCTCGCGGCGAGTAAAGTTATATGAATCAATATAAAGCAATTGATTTAGGTCTAGACACTTTAGGCTTAAAACAAGATAAGGTCTTATCGAGAAATTTAAGTCCTAACGATTTAGTATCGGACATCATTAACAACGGTGAAGGTTTGATTGCCTCTAGTGGCGCTGCAATGATTGATAGCGGTGAATACACTGGAAGGTCTCCAAAAGACAAGTATATTGTTGAAGAAAGTTCAAGTAAGGATAAGATTTGGTGGGGGGAAGTAAATCAAAAAATTTCAGAGGATATCTTCAACGATCTTTATAATCAAGTTATAGAATTCTATAATACATCTGACTCAAAAACTTATGTTTTTGATGGTTTTGCCGGAGCTGATAAACATCACAATCTTTCAGTCAGATTCATAGTAAAAAAGGCATGGCAAGCTCATTTTGTTCACAATATGTTTATCCGTCCAGAGAATGGACAGCTAGATAACTTTACTCCAGATTTTACAATTATAAATGCATCGGATGTGAAGAACCTTAAGTATGTAGATCATGGTATGAATTCTGATGCTTTCGTAATTTTTCATCTTGGTAGAAAGATTGCAATAATTGGTGGTACAGAATATGGTGGAGAAATGAAGAAGGGTATTTTCTCAGTTATGCATTATTTGTTGCCACAAAAAGGAATATTGTCGATGCATTGTTCAGCAAATGTTGATAATAATGGAAAAAACCCTGCACTGTTTTTTGGGCTTAGCGGAACAGGAAAAACTACGCTAAGTACGGATCCAGATAGACCCTTAATTGGGGATGATGAGCATGGTTGGTCTGATAATAGTATTTTTAATTTTGAAGGCGGTTGCTATGCAAAAACTATTAATTTAAATCCAGATGAAGAACCAGATATTTATAATGCAATTAGGCCTGGTGCATTATTAGAAAATGTTGTTTTTGACAAGGAATCAAAAATTGTTGATTATAGTGATGGTTCAAAAACAGAAAATACGAGAGTCTCATATCCTATTAATTTTATTGAAAACTCTGTCTTTGCTCAAGGGCGAGATAGTATTGCGGGTAACCCAGAAAAAATAATATTTTTAACCTGTGATGCTTATGGTGTTTTGCCTCCTGTAGCTAAACTAAATCCAGACCAGGCAATGTATCATTTTATTAGCGGATACACTGCAAAAGTAGCCGGCACAGAAAGAGGTATAACAGAGCCTACAGCAACTTTTTCTCCCTGTTTTGGCGGTCCTTTTTTAACATTACATCCATACGAATATGCAAAGTTATTAAAAAGAAAAATGCGCGAGTTTGATGTCCCTGTATACCTGGTTAATACTGGATGGGTAGGGGCTAACGCAAGCAGTGGTGCGAAGAGGATAAGTTTGCCGCTTACGCGAAAAATAATTCACAAAATACTTGACGGCTCTATTGAAAAAACTGAATTCCAAATTGATGAATATTTTGGCTTTAATATTCCGGAATCATTATTTGATATTGATTCTAATATTTTAAATCCAAAAAATAGTTGGGATGATCAAAGCGAATATAAAACTTCGGCAAGTAATCTTGTTAAAAAATTCAAAAATAATTATAAAATATATGATCTTGGAGATGATGACATTCTTAAGGGTGGTCCATTATAAGGTTTAAGTATTGTTATTTTATTATAGTACCATAAGGTCTTATATTTAAGCGTAGTTAATAAAAACTTTTTAATGTCGTGATTTGAACCATATTGCCGCGACTCAAAATAATTGTGCTAAATCGGTATGTCAAACCCGATTAGCATCGGGTTTTTTTTATGGAAAAAATTAAAGAAATTTTTAATAGAAAAATATTAGTCATTGATGGTGCCATGGGTACGATGGTACAATCCTATAAACTTGAAGAAGTGGATTTTAGAGGATCTCAATTCAAAGATCATCAAAGTGACATTAAAGGCAATAACGAAGTTTTATCAATCACTAGACCAGATATTATTTCTGAAATTCATAAGTCATATTTAGATGCTGGAGCAGATATAATTGAAACAAATACATTTAGCGCAAATTCGATTTCGCAAAAAGATTATAATCTTGAGAAATTTTCATATGAACTAAATAAATCTTCCGCTCAGATTGCAAAATCTCAGGCGGTTAAATATACAGACACACCCAGATTTGTTGCAGGAGCTATAGGTCCAACTAATAGAACTGCATCCCTTAGTCCAGATGTTAATAACCCGGGTTATCGTAATATAGATTTTGATACTTTAAAAGAATCTTATGCTGAACAAGCTCTTGGGTTAGTAGATGGAGGAGTCGATCTTTTTTTGATTGAAACGGTCTTTGATACGCTTAACTGTAAAGCTGCATTATACGCTGTTAACGAAGTGTTAGAAAAAAAACAAATTAAGCTTCCTATAATGATTTCTGGTACGATAACAGATGCAAGTGGTAGAACTCTTTCAGGTCAAACAGTAGAGGCTTTTTTATATTCGGTCTTACATTCTAACCCTATAGCAATTGGTTTAAACTGTGCTTTAGGTGCTTCAGAAATGAGACCTTGGCTTAGTGATCTTTCAAAGTCCTCAGATACCTTTGTTTTTGCATATCCAAATGCTGGATTACCAAATGAGTTTGGTGAGTATGACCAGTCACCGCAACAAATGGCAACTGAAATTCAAGAGTTCGCTCAGGCTGGACTAGTAAACTTAGTTGGTGGATGTTGTGGAACAACACCAGACCATATAAAAGCGATTTCAGAAGCTGTAAATGATATACAACCTAGATCTATTCCGGAAATTGAAAATCACACAATGCTCAGCGGTCTTGAACCATTAGTTATAAGGCCTGAAAGCAATTTTATTAATATTGGCGAAAGAACAAATGTTACAGGTTCATCTGTTTTTAGAAAATTAATTAAAAATGAAGACTATGAAAAAGCTTTGTCAGTGGCCCGAGATCAAGTAGAAAATGGTGCGCAAATCATTGATATTAATATGGATGAAGGTTTGCTTGATTCTGAAAATGCGATGGAAACATTTTTAAGGATGATAGCTTCAGAACCTGATATTTCGAGAGTCCCAATTATGGTTGATTCTTCTAAATGGAGTGTTCTAGAAGTCGGACTAAAGAATATCCAAGGCAAAGGAATAGTGAATTCTATTTCTCTAAAAGAAGGTGAGAAAGAGTTTATTAATCAAGCTTCAATCATAAAAAAATATGGTGCAGCTGTAATCGTAATGGCATTTGACGAGGAAGGTCAGGCGGATACTTATGAAAGGAAAATTGAGATTTGTCATCGTGCATACAAAATTTTGACTGGAAAAGTTGGTTTCCAGGGACAGGATATAATTTTTGATCCAAATATTTTTGCAGTTGCTACAGGTATAGAAGAACATAATGAATATGCTATCTCATTCATAAATGCAGCAAAAACTATAAAAGAAAAAATGCCTAATGCTCATGTCAGTGGAGGCGTAAGTAATCTGTCTTTTTCTTTCAGGGGCAATAATTCAATTAGAGAATCTATGCATTCAATTTTTTTATTTCACGCTATCAAAGCTGGTATGGATATGGGCATAGTTAATCCCGGGCAATTAACGTTGTATGATGATATTGACATTGATTTAAAAAATATAATTGAAGACGTGATCTTTAATAGAGATAGCGAGAGTACAGAAAATCTTGTAAATGTAGCTGGCAATTATATTGGAAAGAAAAGAAGAAAAGAGAAAGATCTTTCTTGGCGGAATGTTGATGTAAAAGAGAGATTAGTTTTTGCTTTGGTTGAAGGTATTACTGATTTTATTGATGCTGATACTGAAGAAGCAAGAAAAGCATATGACAGGCCAATAGAAGTAATAGAAGGCCCCTTGATGGATGGGATGAATAAAGTTGGTGATTTATTTCAATCGGGTAAAATGTTTCTTCCACAGGTAGTGAAGTCAGCAAGGGTGATGAAAAAGTCAGTTGCTCACCTTGTTCCTTTTATCGAAGAAGAAAAAGAGAGGTTGGGAACATTCAAATCAAATGGAAAAATTGTGATGGCTACTGTTAAAGGCGACGTTCATGATATTGGAAAAAATATTGTCGGTGTTGTTTTAGCGTGTAATGGATATGATATAATAGACCTTGGTGTAATGGTTCCTGCTGATAAGATAATACAGACAGCAATCAAAGAGAATGCTGATATAATAGGTCTCTCTGGACTTATCACACCAAGTCTTGATGAAATGGTCTTTGTTGCTCAGGAGCTAGAACGAAACGGACTTAATATTCCCATGATGATTGGTGGAGCTACGACAAGTAGGCGACATACTGCAATAAAAATTGAAGAACAATATAGTGGTTTTTCTGTTCACGTTACTGATGCTTCTAGGAGTGTCGGTGTAGTGAGTAAACTTTTAAATGAAGATAGAGTGGATGATTTTATTGATTCTACAAAAAAAGATTATAGTAACATTAGAAAATCATATTTATCGAATGCTAAAAGAAAAAGTATTTTGAGTTTAGATATTGCAAGAAGAAGGAAGTTTGTTGATGATTGGAGTAATTACTCTCCACCGACGCCAAAGCTTATTGGTAAAAAAGTTTTGAAAAATTTTCCACTTGCTGATTTGGTTGATTTTATTGATTGGGGACCATTTTTTCATACTTGGGAATTAAAAGGGAAATTCCCTGAAATATTGAAAAATGATAAATATGGAGAGCAAGCTAAACTACTATTTGCCGATGCGAAGCTAATGTTAAATGATATTATCATTAACCAAAAATTAACCGCGGATGCTGTTTTTGGAATATTTCCTGCAAAATCAATAGATGAATCTGTTAACGTTAAGGACCAGACTTTTAATTTTCCAAGACAACTAGTTGATAAAGGTTCAAATAAAATAAATTATTCACTTGCAGATTTTATATCACCAAATGATGATTGGATAGGTATGTTTGCAGTTACTACTGGCAAGGGGATAGAGCCAATTATTGCAGGTTTCGAGAAAGATTTAGATGACTACAAGGTTATTATGATTAAAGCAATTGCTGATAGACTCGCAGAGGCATTTGCGGAAAAGTTACATCAATTAATTAGAACAGACTATTGGGGCTATACATCTGAAAAAGATACTTCCATCAATGACCTCATTAAAGAAAGTTATGCTGGGATTAGGCCCGCCCCAGGATATCCTGCTTGCCCAGATCACTTAGAAAAAGATAAAATTTGGAAATTATTAAATGTGAAGGAGTCTGTTGGTATTACCCTTACTGAGAGCAGAGCTATGTACCCAGCTTCTTCAGTCAGCGGATGGTACTTTAGTCACCCTGGTTCAAGTTATTTTAGTGTTTTAAATAATAAAGAAGACTGATATAGTTATGAGAATTAAGGATAAAATCAAGAGGCCGCGAAGACCTGTAGTTGCATATGAAATTTTACCTCCAAGGGAAAAAGATGGAACATTAAATTCCTATGCGGAAAATATTAGTTCGTTACTTTCTCAAACTCATATTGATGCAATTAACATTCCTGAAGTTCGAGATGAAATAGCCAGAGGCGAACGTCCAATTAAAAATCAGGTACGTGCTGAACCAAGAGAATTTGGTAAACTGTTGCAAGACATAGTAGGTATTGAAGCTATCGTAAATAGAGTAGTTGTCCATCAAAACATTGAAGATGAAATGAAATGGTTAGAAGAAACAAATTCAAAATACGAGATTGAAAATTTAATCACAGTTGGTGGGGAGTCTAGAAATATTAGATATCCAGGCCCAACCGTAAATCAAGCACTAAATGCAATTAGTCAAAATGATAGATTGAATTTGTTGTGTGGGGGAATCTCAATTCCTAGTAGAGAAAAAGAATCTTTAAGACTAATTGAAAAAAGTGAAAATGGTTCTGAGTTCTTCACTACTCAAGTGTTATATGATGCTTCAAAAGTTATAAAAATGATTACTCATTACCAAAAAAGGTGTGATGAGAAAGATACATTTCCTAGAAGAGTTCTGCTTAGCTTTGCTCCTGTGAGCTCAGAAAAAAACATAAAATTTTTAAAATGGTTAGGAGTTGAAATACCAAAAAAGACAGAGCAATCATTGTTAAACGACGGTGCTAGAATGTCTGAAAAATCAATGGAAATAACAGTTAGCGTTTTAAACGAAATATTGAATCATTTAGAAAAAAATAAAATTAAAGTTCCCATTGGATTAAATGTCGAGCATATTATGTCATATAATTTTCAGGCTTCTATCGAAATGCTTCAAGAATTATCGCGTATTTATCGTTCATTTTGTATAAAAACGACTATATACTAATTTTAAAAAAATAACTATATTTTCAGGCTTAAATAATTCATTTTATTACAAAAACTAATTAGGAGTTTATTTTGTCAAAATATTTATTTACTTCAGAATCCGTAACAGAGGGGCATCCAGATAAAGTTTGCGATGCGATTTCTGATGCCATTTTAGATAACCTTCTTTCGCAGGATAATAATTCACACGTAGCATGTGAAACACTTGTTACAAACGGATTAGTCGTTGTCTCTGGTGAGGTTAGGTCTTCTGGATCATTAGATATTCCTTCAATAGTAAAAGAGACACTAAGTGATATAGGTTATACTGATGAAGCGAAAGGCATGGATAACAACTCTGTTGAGATAAAAGAAATTATTCACGAGCAAAGTCCTGAAATTGCTCAGGGGGTAGATTCAGATGATGTTTCAGAACAAGGTGCTGGGGATCAGGGGCTTATGTTTGGTTTTGCTTGCAAAGAGACCGAAGAACTGATGCCTTTGCCAATTCAAATTGCTCAAAGGCTTACTGAAAGATTGGCTACAATCAGAAAAGACGGTACTCTTTCGTGGTTAAGACCTGACGGTAAATCTCAAGTAACCGTACAATACGATGGTTTTAAGCCTGTAAAGGTAACAAAAGTTGTGATAGCTACGCAGCATGATGATATGCTAGATAAATATGGCTCTGAGGAAAATGAATTAAGCTTTGTCCAAAAAGAAGTTATTGATCATATCATTATTCCGGTATTGAAAAACTATGATATCCCATATGATGATGAATTTATTGTGAATGGTACTGGACGGTTCGTTTATGGAGGCCCTGCAGCAGATACTGGTCTCACAGGTAGAAAAATTATTGTTGATACCTATGGAGGATACGCTCCTCATGGAGGCGGAGCTTTCTCAGGTAAGGACCCATCAAAAGTCGATAGATCTGCGGCATATATGTCTAGATACATTGCTAAAAATGTTGTAGCTGCTGATTTAGCAGAAAGATGTGAGGTCCAATTATCTTATGGTATAGGAGTGGCAGAGCCAACATCTTTTTATGTTAAAACATTTGGAACAGGAAAAATAAGTGATGAACAATTAACTCAAATATGTTCCGATGTCTTTCCGCTTAGACCGGGAGAGATTGTCAAACATCTAGACTTAAAAAAACCTAGATATTATGTCACATCTTCCTATGGACATTTTGGTCGGAATGGTAACAGTTTTACATGGGAACAAATTAATTTAGCTGATAAACTTAAATTGGCTGCAAACTTATAAAGGAAATAATTATGTCTAATACAACAATTGATAATTTGGTTGACTTACTACCGTATAAAATTAAAGATATATCATTGGCCCAAGATGGCAGAAATGCTATCGAGATTTCAGAAAAAGAGATGCCAGGCTTGATAGCTACAAGGAAAAAATATGGTTCTGACAAACCATTGAAGGGTAAAAAAATTACTGGTTCGCTTCACATGACTATTGAAACTGCTGTTTTAATTGAAACATTGGTTGAGTTAGGCGCTGATGTTAGGTGGGCGAGTTGTAATATTTTTTCAACTCAAGACCATGCTGCTGCTGCAATTGCGGATACGGGTGTACCCGTTTTCGCATGGAAAGGTGAATCTTTAGAAGAGTATTGGTGGTGCACAATGCAAGCATTGACATGGCCAGATGGCTCAGGCCCAGACTTAATTGTAGACGATGGCGGTGACGCAACTATGTTAATTCATAAAGGTTATGCTCTCGAAGAGTTCTATGAAAAGAACAATTATGTTCCTGAAGTAACAACAACAGTTGAAGAGGAGATAGTTGTAGAGAAACTTATAAGAGAAGTTCTTGAAAAAAGTTCATCTCATTGGAGAAGTGTTGCTAAGAATATTATCGGTGTTTCTGAAGAAACAACCACTGGAGTTCACAGGTTAGTACAAATGGATAAAGATGGCCATCTATTATTTCCTGCTTATAATGTGAATGATTCAGTTACAAAATCTAAATTTGATAATGTCTACGGTTGCCGTGAATCTCTTGCTGATGGCCTTAAAAGATCCTTAGATATTATGGTCGCAGGTAAGACTGTCTTAGTGTGTGGATATGGTGATACAGGTAAAGGTTCAGCTCAATCTCTTCGAGGTTATGGAGCTAGAGTTTTAATATCTGAAGTTGATCCTATCTGTGCTCTGCAAGCAGCAATGGAAGGGTATGAAGTCACAAGGATAGAAGATGTCATTGATCAAGTACATATTTTTGTCACAGCAACTGGGAATAAAGATATAATTACTAAAGAACATATGTATAACATGAGAGATCAAGCGGTAGTTTGTAATATTGGTCATTTTGATAATGAAATCCAAGTAAACGCAGTTAACGAAGATAAAAAAGTTGAAAAAGAAAATATAAAGCCTCAACTTGACCGTTACACGTTTGAGGATGGACACCAGATATTTATGTTAGCTGAAGGAAGATTAATGAATCTTGGTTGCGCAACTGGCCATCCTAGTTTTGTTATGTCTAATTCTTTTACAAACCAAGTAATGGCCCAAATTGCTCTAGCAAAAGATGCTCCCGAAGTAGGTGTTTATATGCTTCCAAAAGAGCTAGATGAAGAAGTCGCTAGACTGCATCTTGACGCTCTGGGTGTTAAACTGACTGAACTTTCAGATGACCAAGCTCGATATATAGGAGTACCTAAAGAAGGCCCTTTCAAGCCAAGGCATTACAGATACTAATATAAATTCGTCGCAGAAGTATGAAAACCCCACATTTTTTGTGGGGTTTTTTCGTTTTGCATGTCTTATAATAATTCTACAAATTCTAGAGCGGTAGTCTTATTAACTAACTATAGTTTTGAAGAAAAATCTGAGGAAAAATTCCACTAAGTGGAAAATAGGTAAATTACAAGCTCTTGGAGTCTTACTCCTGCTTACTCTTCCTGCATGCGATTTTGATATTCCAGAAAAATTTGAAATGCCCACTTGGTTTTTAGACATAAAAATACCTTTAGTACAGAAACGATATGAAATGGGAGATCTTTCAAATCCCGACTATAATATTTTTCCAACCTCGGACTCCATGGGTTTTCAGATTGTTTATGAGGCTGATTTTCCATTTACATCTTTAGATCCAGAAAATTTAAAAATTGATTTTGAAGGTGGTTATTTAGAAACGGCTATTCCTGCTACTGAAATACCAGGCGTTGATGCGAGTAGTTTAGCTTTACCTGCAATCCCACCCTTGGCTTTCAAAATTCCTTTAGTCGTTTATGATCAATTACTATATCTTGACACTGCAATTACTTTAATACCTGCATTAGACTCTGATGGTAATCCAATTCCTATATTTGATGATGATGGTTTTACCGTTATAGGGTTTCAAACAGATACATTGGAAGTTCCTTTTGAGGGGGTAAATTATACCGGAACTCCATTTTCATTTCCCATAGATTCTGTAAAAACTTTTTCTGCTGATTTTTATAATGCTTCTATTGCTGGACCAGCAAATAATATTTTAGATTCTCTTTTTGGTGCAATAAATAGTCAAGCACCTGTAAACCTTGGTCTTAATTCTCTTTTGCCAGATTCAGATCCTCAATTTATAAGTAGTATTGATACAATAAACATTAGTTCTGGTGATAATAGTTCTTATGCAACAAAAATTGTTAATAGAGGAATACCAACAGATATTTCTTCTCCTTTTTCTAGATTAGTAACTGGAACAGAGGCCTTAGATGATACTGTTGTAAATCACTCAACTACATCGATAGCGACTGGTAACTTACTTGATGAGACAAAAGATTTGGGCGGAGAAGGATTAGCACAGCTTTTACAAATAACAGCGGGGTTTCAACTTGATTATGCTCCACCAGGTTCATTTGTTACTTTATATCCTCCAAATGATATAAGTGGCAATGCTCCTAGTGATTCTTTATATATTGACTTTAGTGTGCAATTTAGTTTGGGTGGTGTAGAAAGTATGGATGTTTCTATCGACTCAGTTGGTTTAGATGTTCCAAAGCCTGAAATTCCTTTTAGTGCAACGGAAAACGATGATGGTTCATCAACAAGCCTAGAGTTGTATAGAACAGTACTGTCCTCAGATAATGTTCCTTTCACATCCAATAGGCTTCAAGTTTTAAACTTGATCAACACATTTCCATTTAATATAAAATTTTTAATGGATTATAAAAACTTTTTTGTACCTCAGGGTAATGTACCAGTCAAAATTGATCAAATTTTAACTCCTGGAGAAACCTATAATTTTGACATTAGTCTCAAAGGAGACACTATGAGAGCTGCAAACCCTGACTCTGCTATTGATAAATTAGATTTGGATTTAGAGGTAAGCATACCTACACAAAAAGTTACTATTCCGTTAGACGGTTCTAGTCTTGGCGGTTTAGGTTTGACTGTTAGGTTTGGTTCCTTAGTATTCAAGGAGTTAGAGGCGAATATAGTTCAGGGTTTTCCATCAGTGCCTCAGGATCAAGAGATGCCTCAAGGTTTCAAAGGTGCAACATTAGCTGATGTTCGTTTAGCCCTAATAATGAAAAGCCAAATAAAACTTCCAGTTAGAATGAATATGGACTTTACTGGAGTTGATGTTTTTGGTGATACGACAAGAATGAGTTTTGATATTGATACTATCGGTTATCCACCAACAGATCTAGACACATCAATGACTGTAATTGAATTGAATCGTTTTGGTACACAGATTCAAATATTTGATCGGACCACTGATAGCATCGCTTCATTTGATACGATTGTAGCTCCAGCAGCAAATCAAGGAACAATAATTGATTTAATGGCATCTAATCCAACTAAGCTTACCATTGATGCTGCTGCAAGGATTGATGGAAGAGGTACTATCGTTGCTGGCGCAGGCATTGGGGGTGGATTTAGATTAGTAGCGCCTTTCTCATTAATATTAGATGAGATGGTTTTCTTATCACAGCCAACAGTCATTGAAGAAATGGATTACGAGACAAGAAATAAAATTAGAAATTCGTTGATTAGTGCGGAATTGAATTTTGATGTTACGAATGCTCTGCCTATAGGTGCAGAGTTATCTATGTTACTTTCAAATAGTGAGTTTTTCCCAACAAACAATACTCCCGAGATGCTCCTTGCTTTTAGAGATACAATGGCTTTAAACCAGGGCTGGTCATTAACCGATAATGTTTATATCTTAAATAAGTGTGAAGATATGGCTCCGAGCAAAGGAACTATCTACATATATGATGTAATGACAGATTTTAATGAATGTATTGAAGGTATTCCTTATATCGTTAGGTCAAATGGAAGTGGCATCGATACGGTTATTAGTTACGTTGATACCTTGTTTAAATTTATATTGCCCAACCCAAACAGACTCTATACTGAAGAAGACGAAGACTCACTTGGCTTTCCTGAAGGTATGGTTGCAGAACCTGGAAATTCTTCATATCTAACAGGACTTGACACTAATAGAGTAAGATTAATTACAGATTATGGAAATCATTACGTGATGCCAAGATTTCAGATAAATAGTACTGATTCGGAAATGGTGTTTTTATCTGTTAATGATTATCTTGAGGTCGGATCATTTATCACTTTTAAAGTAAGTAGTTCAGGAGTATTTGCCACAGCAAATTCAGAATTAGTTATTGTTTACCCAAATGGTGGACAAACTCTTTTTACTAATCAAAAATATAATATACAATGGCGTGCCTATGGAGATGACATCTCAGCTGTTGATATTTACTATTCTACATCATCTGATTCTAATCTAAACGCTTTTGCTGAGGGATACTGGACTGGTTTGAATGGCGGATTAATCGCTGAGGATGTTGTAAGCATTGCAGGTCTTAATTCATTTGAGTGGGATCTTACCGGATTTGCTGAAAATGATTCTGTTCGCATAAGAATAGTTAGTAATGAAAAAGTAGTTTTAGATAAGGAAACTGAGCAATATGTTAAAGCTCGAGATATAAATGGCTGGTACATAAAAACTAAAAACCCAAGCACATTACAATCAATTTCATCTAACAGTAGATATTTTGTAGGGCCGCATAATACTCAAAGAATTGAGCGTAGAAAATGAGTCGATTAATTATATGTATAATTCTTGTTTTGTTTATTCAAATAAATGCTCAGACTAAGCGAGACCCAAGGGTTGTAGGGCTTTCCGGTGCTTACACTACCATTGCAGAAGGAATATTTTGTGTCGGTTATAACCCTGCTCTGATTACTAGAGCACATGATAAGCCATTTATGCTTCAGATGTATCAGTCTGACAGAGGTTTTTTAGGTAACTTTTTTTCTATTGAAAATGTTGCCCAGTTCAGTGGAGATACGCTAAATAATAAAGAAAAAGATGCTCTTTTTGAAAATTTTGAAGATGGTGGGGGAGTCTCTTTTTTCCAAGATAGACATTTGCCAATTCCGTTTTTAAACTATTCAAAAGGTAACACGGCATTCACAAGTAACCTTGTTAT
>CAJQGZ010000140.1 GCA_905478065.1 uncultured bacterium
ACTTTCAGTAGGGCGGAGATCAGCGATGGGATAGGTAACACCGGAGATCAGCTCAAAAACGTGCGGTCTTCCTTGATAAATCTCTCTAACTTTTCCTGATTTAATTAGAGTAGGTTTGTTTTCACTTGCTCCCCAATTAATATCATCGTAATTATTTTTAAAACCTGTCGAAAAACAGTTTCTTGGTTTGTCGCCTTTGCCCATAATTAATCTTTTTTTGTAAATTTTAAAGGATTGGATGGAACCGGCTGCTTCCTTCCTTGCTTGTCTATAAAGAACTCTTTCTTTTCTTCAAGCTCTTCTGTTTCTTCCAAGTACTTTAAGTCAAATTCTTTTTCCAGCAATTCTAGCTCATTAAATCCAACCCAAAATAAACCTCTTTCATCATCCACTGTAGGACACAGCATGCCTCGATGCATCATTTTTAGAATGACTTCTCTATATGTCATAATTTTAATATTGGTGGGCCTTGTCAGACTCGAACTGACGACCTGCCGATTATGAGTCGGATGCTCTAACCAACTGAGCTAAAAGCCCTAAAAACTAAATCATAATGACGGTTTGAAACATGTCAAGCATGTTGAGCCTCTGAATTACAATTTAGCTTTTTAAATTTTTAAGATTCGATGATTTTTCCTACTACCCACTTAAATACAAAGAAATTAGAAATTAGTGCTCCAATAACAATAAGAATCATCATTAAAACTTCAAAACCTTCAGGTAAACCTAGAATGGCTGCGAAAAAGCCCCCGACGAACCCTCCAACTAAACCGACACCCGCTCCTGCTAAAGTCCCTATAATGTTATATAAGAACCACCATAATAATACTTTTTTTGTTTCCATAATTATAATATTTCGTAATCTTCTATAATGTTATTGTGTAATAATTTTTCTGCAGCTTCAAAGGTTGATTTCTTGATCTCTTCTTCTGTCGCTGCATCTTCAAAAATCAAAAGAAAATGTCTGCCAGCTTTTACGTCAGCTATGCCTTTAATACCTAATTGTTTTGCAGCTTTATTTATAACTGTACCTTGAGGATCATAGGTTTGCCCTTTTGTAGTTGTGACAACATGCACTTTTTTCATTTACTCTATAATAGAGTAAAAATAGTATGCGTCAAGTAATATTTTTAAGTATCGAAGATGTATGTAGCCAGTTATCTACAGAAAATTTAAATTCACATTTTTGATATAAGGAGTAATCATTACCACTAGGTTTACATTTGTCGCCAAAAAAAACTTTTGTTTTATAAAAACTTAAGTAATCAAAAATCTGCCCTTTATCTGAGCCTATTTTTTGAATATCTATTGATATTTCTCCTCCAATGCAAGCTTCTAAATTATAATGTTTAAAAAGTTTATTAAAATTTTTAACTATTTTTTCTCTTTCTTTACTGATCTTGTCCCAATTGGAATATTCAGAACGGATATCTTTACTTATATCTCTACCTGCAACGCTAAAATTTAGCATACCTGTCCTATGTTCAAAATGTATATTGCCACATTTTTCTTTTGGGTATTTAGATTCGTACAATTGGCCTGTTAACCATAACTGAACTTCTGCGGGGATCTTCAATTCTTTAAAGTAAACCTTTTCGTCGTTAACCCACAACTCATTACCCATACAAGTAAAAATACCATCTACTTTAGAAATAATATCTGGAGTAATTTGTTCTTTTACTTTTTTATAATCACTGCCAGTAGCTAAAAAAACAGGTTTTTGCTCGCAAAAGGACGCGAAAAAAGATGCAAACTGTTTATTTATCTTTTGTCGAGGTGGAGTTAACGTTCCATCAATATCAAAAATATAAACATTTTGGTTTATCATTGTAAATCTTTTAGAATTCGTTTTATTTCATCTATCGCTACAGTGTATTTTCTTCTACTGAGGAAAAGCTCTTCATTTTCTTTTGCTAGGTCTTTCGAAATTTGACACTGATGTTCATACTTTTTTATTAATTCTTCGTTTTGTTGGCGAAGCATTGCTGAAACATTATCTTCTTTTTCTTCCCATCTTTTATCGCTTGAACTTGACATATTTATTATTTTAGAATCTTATGAATTAAAACTACGATAACTAGAGAAGCGCAAAGCCCAATCATCATTTTAAAAAAATCTTTCGCCACAAGAGGAAAAACCTGCTTTAGTTTTCTTTTTTGGTTGCTTGTTGCCATAGCCAACTCTCTACCAGTTAAAAGACCTACAAATACCCAAGTAGTGGACATAGGAATATTATTAATCTCTTTAAATATGTAAAGAATAATCCAATAAACAAAATCGATAATAGTAGCAGAACGAATAAATTTTGTGCTTTGCTTACTTAAAACTATCTCTTGAATTTTACCACCTTTTTCTTTAAACATTAAGGCTAAACCCACAACAAAAACAATGGATATAACAACCATCAAGTCGGCAGGGACAGATCTAGGCAAAAATACGGCAATGTTAGCCATATCATGAGCTAACCATGTGTACCACAAAAAGCCTGTAGTAGTCCATTGTGCTACCCGCCAAAAGGTTTCATGCTTTACGTTTACATCCTTGCTCTCATCAAGTAATTTAGATATTACAAACCAAAGACTATATGCTGCAACGGCTGCTACGGCATAACCCATGATTGATTTAAGTAACATCTTTTCCAATACAAAAGTAGAAGCAAAAGCTGATAAAACTAAAAAAGAAGTGCTAACTGGAACCCCTACTCTAGTCAATAAAAGTAAAACCGCAGGAGCTAAAGCGTGATACCACTGGACCTCCTGAAAAGGTATTTTAGTTAATCTTCCATAAGAAATGTCTCCCCCGTTTACAGTCCAACCATACCACAACGTAAACAAAAGTACAATTGAAGCTCCAGCCCACATTGTAGTCCATCTAAACTTTTCGTTATTGGATGCTATCCAAGTCCCTAAAGTTTGTACTGAATCGTTTGCTATAACTGAATAGGCTGCTAAAAAGAAACCTATCGCCATCCATATTGTAATTAGTTCCATAATATATTTCTAATTAAAAATTTTTAAAAGTAAGTTCGTATTGCCAACTGCCAGCTTCCTGTGTTAATTTCTGTATCGCTTCCCAAAAGCTCGCCCCATGCATACTCATAACCAGCCATGAGCTTGAGATTCTCTTCACTTAGAAAATACTGAAATCCAGAGTAAACTGAATGATAGTTCTCAACATTGAGTCTCGCGTTTCTGTCTCCATCACCATCATGCCCAAATCGCTGAGTACGTTGTTCACGCCCTGAACCCATGTATTGGTAGCGGAAAACCCCTTCAAGCTTGTCAGTAATTTTATAAGAAGGTAATACATAGAAACCCCATGTATCATGTCCAGCCGGAATAGCTGCTGAACCCTTACTCACTGAAACCCCTTCACGATTGGCACCGTAGATGACATCAGAAATAACTTTAAATGGACCTTTTTCGTAATCAAAACCCAAAGCGAATGCGTGTTCATAAGCAGATCCGAAAGTACCTACAGAAGCATCACCCCGTGCTCGTTCACGACCACCTTCATTATTCACAAAGTTCCAGTCGAAGTGAAAGGAAAGATCATCTTTTACCGGATAGGTGAGGTTATAGGATAGTCCTTTATTAGCGCGAAAGTCAACCCACTCTGGACCATCTTCATGGGCACCATAAACCCAAGCACCAAACCGATGTTCAATACCTTTAGTAAAGAATCCCACTTGAGCTCCCCATGGACGTTGCTGGCCGATTTCATTCACGATAGGGGCACGTTCAACCGTTTTGATATATCTCGACGATTGAATGTCCTCACGGGTAATATCCTGCTTATCTTTACCTATAATGAAATAATATTTGTCGCTGGGTTTCCATTGGAGGTTGAACGTTTGGAAGTTGTTTACGAAAGAACCCTCATCGCTAAGAGCTGTTCTGGAACCATGGCCATCCGAAATGTTTGCATCGAAACCAAAGGAAAAATTATGATCGAAATCGAAGTCCATTTGGATTCGCGCACGGCGATGGTGGTAGACATCGTATTCATTGTCTTTGACACCACCGATATCCTCATCTTGGCTGATGTATTGACCATGGTACCTACCTTTCAACTTAACATCTCTGATGAAGCCGCTATCGCTCTTATACAAAGTGTTTTTGTTAAATATATTCCAGTTTTCAGGTTCTTGGGCTAATGTAGAGTGAGCCCAAACTATTAATAGTAGAGATAATATTCTCATGCAAATATGTTACAATATGCAAGCAAAAAGTCACGTTACATTTATGTTACATTTTAACAAGAAGGGCTTTGCATAATATTACTTAAAGATGCTTTAAAAATAAAATCAAGATTTTCTTTCACTTGGTTTCTTCCCCACCTAGTAGTAATTACTGTTGAATCTTTAACCCTCTCTATCGAGACAACCGTATCTAGATTATAAAGAACTTCTTCTCCTGTTTGGTAATCTGTTAATTTTACTAAATGAGCCATCAATTAATTCTACTTTCTTTTTGTTTTACTTGTCGTTAACAAACATCTCAGAGTCTTCAAACAAACCGATTATTTGCCCTTTCCAGTAGGACTCTATTATTTTCTTGCCTCCTGCGTAAGCACTGATTGAGGTTAAAATAACACTAGCTTGTCCTGCAATATGATTTCTGGAGTCCTCATGCCCAGAAATAATCACTAAACTTTTGCCGTCTTCACTTGTTCCAGCCCATGGACCGCTACAATTAGTAAGAGACCATTTTTTAACAATAACCTCTTTACCTTCTGCGTTTTTTGTTTTGATCTCGTTTTGCTGATAAGTCGCTATAGCTGTGGAGCTAAAATCATCACTGATCCATTGTGCAGTGATACCATATTTATGCTTTAGTAATACTTGTTGGTTGAATTTCATAATATTAATATTTAAAAGTGTTAAAAGTTTTAGGGTCGTATTTTATAAATGCGTTTTCTCTAAGGGTGTCTCCTTTGTAATCGTTAGAACTATATTTTGTTTTGCTGAAACGTTTTTTAAAGTTGATTAAAAAATTACCTTTTTCATCCGTAACTTTAATACTAGCCACAGTGTTTTCGTGGGGTATTTTTACAAATATACAAGATATTACACCTTCATTTAAACTTTTAGTTTGCAAAATATCAAGTTTTTCAGCGGTTATCAAATATCCATTTTTTTTAAGTAAATCTAAAGTAAATGGAGTTTTATCTTTACGATTCCAAAAAGGTCTAGTTTTTATTTCGCAAACCCCTATCAAACTATCTTTGCGATAAATATCTGCATCATACTTTTCTATTTTATTAGTTTTAGTTTTTACAGTAACGTTGTAACGTCTCTCAATCAAAGACTCAACATCGTGTTGATCTTTTATGAACTGTTTTCCTACAGGAGTTTCGCAATCTAACTGCATAATAAATTTAAATGGTACCAGTGGTCGGACTTGAACCGACAAGCCTTAGAAGGGCGACAGATTTTAAGTCTGTTGTGTTTGCCAATTTCACCACACTGGCATAAAATATACGCTAAAATAATGAAGACCTGAATTACTATAAAAGTAATGATTTCTTGAATTATTCTCAGCACATTAAATTTTTATCTACCTTGCCTATTATAAGGTTTTTTGTAATTTTTGCTACTTTTATTTCGGGAAGAATTATTTTTAGAATGTCTTCCTTTCATGTCAGCTATTTTTTTATTTAAGCCTCGTTTTTCTTTTGATTTTCCTTTTGCCATTTTTTTATTCCTTCTTCTATGTGTTGCGCTAATGCGTATCTTGAAGCCTCGCTGTCAAGATTTACTTGAAATGAATGTTTTGTATATTCATCTAAAATGTTTTTTATAATCTCTTTCATAAATTTTTCAAACTAATAACCCCATAAAAAACCAAATAATAAAGCACACTATCCCTACCGCTATACCAACACTACCTAATAATAAGCTCACTATAACAATAGCCCCTCCATCAGTCAACATACAATGCACTCCTGTCCAAATACAGAATACCCAAGCTCCTAGCCCAAACGCAGCTCCAAGAGGTGAAGAAGCCCTCCCGCTAGGAATGCGAAATAGAAGACTGCTGTAACTACAGCCCCTACTAAAAAATCACCAAGAACCTCTCCTAGAGACATTAAAACTGGAGACTTAGATTTATTCATAATAACCTCTTTCGTATTTTAAAAATGCATTCAAATATTGAGAATTGCCTAATTTCTCTATCTTGTCTTTAATTATTTGTTGGTCATCGTGTATTCTGAAAAGAATTGCAAAATTAACACTAAATAATGCTAACAATACCAAAACAACAAACATCAGTCCTATCTCAGTTTTATTCATACTATCATTCTATATGCCCAACAATCATGGCGGGCCTATTAATTTTCTGCAAGAAAACTTTATTAACTTCTTTAGGGTCTACAACCATGCATAAACCTAAACCATTATTAAAGACTCTTCCCATTTCTTCGTCAGATATATTACCATCTTTTTGAAACAAGTCAAATACAAAAGGCTTAGTAATATCATCTTTCCATTTAACTTTTAAGTCTTGAGGAAGAATGCGATCTAAATTACTTAATCCTCCTCCAGTAATATGAGCTATTCCATGAATATTAACCCCTGCCTCTAATATGTTCAAGACTTCTTTTACGTAGATCTCTGTAGGTTTTAAGATTTTATCGATATATTTCTCATGCTTTTCTTTATCAAAAATATTTCTAACTAAAGAATAGCCATTGCTATGAAAACCGTTACTTGGAAACGCAACTACTACATCGCCTTTTTTAATTTTCTTACCATCAATTAAATCTTTTTTCTTTACTATGCCAACAC
>CAJQGZ010000141.1 GCA_905478065.1 uncultured bacterium
ACCCAAGCAATTCCTAGACCAGCGGTTGGAGGAAGGGGAGTAGCAAAACTAAGCCCAGATAATCTTCTATCTAAGGACATACTAGAGTAGGAAAGACCAACTTGCCTATCAACTAGGAAAGCAGCCCAAGCTGGGTTATAAAAAGTAGAAAAACCATGGTCCTTTTCTGCTGTAAATGCACCGCCCATTGCAATAGACCTTGCGGTAACACCAACTCTTAAAAAACTACCTGATAATCCCGCATAATCCTGCGACAATGAAAATGAGAAAATAAAGATAGTATGAATTAAATATTTTTTCATTTTACAATTATTAATTTCGTCCAATTATCACCAGGAGATTGATTTCTTGATTTCGAATAATTAATTCGAATAAAATAAACTCCGTTGGCGACATGATTACCTAACATATCTCTACCATCCCACTTGATAGCACCGTAGTAAGAATTGAGGTTGTACGTTTTTGAGTGAACTTTTTCCATAGCAAAATTAAAAATATCTATTTTAACCTCTTTATTAACAATGTTTCCAACGTGGAATCGAACGTAACCATCACTATCTAGCATATTATGAGTGAGAGGAGAAAAAGGATTGGGATAAGCATATACTTCATCAATATCATGATCGGCTTGAAAAATTTTCCAATCATCACCTTGAGTATTTAGAGATAAAGCTACACCGTCTGGAGTTCCAACCCAAAGTTTGGGAATTGAATCCCTACTGTCAATTTTTGCAGCATAGACACTATTTGTAAGAATTTGTCTTTGATTTAAAAGGCTTTTTTCGATTGCCGGGTCGAACTTAGCCCAATTTTCACCATCTAAACTCTTCCAAAGGCCAGAAGAAGTAGATACAAAAACCAAAGAATCTTTTGCATCAATATTATATACCCTCTCTCCAAGCAAGGCTGTTTTCCAGGAGGCTCCATCATCTCTTGAATAACTTAAGCCTTGGTTTTCACCACTTTCACCTGTACTAACAGTTGCTGCCCAAATTGTGGTTTGATTATTCCAGATTTGTTTTCCCAAGGCAACAACAAAGTTGCCTGAAATTCCATTTGAAGGGTATTTGTAATGGTCCCATTCTATGCAGCTTAAAATTTCATATTCATTTTCCGATATCTGAATTATTTCTTCAACAATCCTACCTTTATTGAGACCGTTTGCAGTCCCTACCCAGACTCTATTGTCGTAAGCTAGGACTGAAAAAGCTTTATGATTGTGATTCCCTCCGTCAGCAGGGTCACGCGGATTTAAGTAATAATTTTTTAGAACAGAAATAGGATCGCCCGTTATTTTTGATAAAGTATCTATATAAGCGCTATCCTGACATGTAGATAATTGCGATTGCCAATCCATAGGCATTGGAATATTTTGAGGCTTTCTTAAATTGATTGATAAGTCGTACCTGCGAAGACCTCCAGCCCAGCTAGCTACATATAAATATTTACCTGAAATTGAAGCATCGTAAGTGACATTTGCCTGAGATACAGTGACAGGTAATTGCCAAAAATAACCTTCCCCAAAAGGAACTTCTATATCTAAATCAGTATCCACTGGTTGAGGAAGAAACTGCCAAGCTATAGCCTTTGTGGCTTTTGTTATATTGAGTTTAACTGTTTCACCATTTAAAAAACCAACATCATTAATTGAGCTATAATTTATTGATCCGGACTGAATAATTAATTGAACTTGAGCTGTACTATAATCGGTTATTGACTGAACAGTAAAACTTAATGTTTTAGATAAATCAGAATTAGTAATTTTGATAATAGTATTAGTTTTGACGCTATCTGAGATTGTTGTCTTCACTGCTTCTGTCAAGGGGCCTAAAACTATAAAAGTTCCTTTGTATCCAGTTCCTATTTCATACTCACTGTCAAATCCAAAATAAACACCATTAAGGGTATCAACAGCGAGACTATCCCATAAAAAATCAAAAGACATTATTTCAGTTGGCTCTGTTTCATACCATGAGCCCGCCTTAAAAGCTATTGCAAGACCCAGTCCTAATGGTGTGTTGTTATCATCACCAGCAAATGCAACTAAAAGAGTATCATTTGATGTTGCAATTGCTGAAACCCCACCGCTTGGCAAGACACTGGTTACAGAGCTAGGATTTGTAAATATATCAACAATAGAGTCTGTGGTAGATTGATATGTAAATGCACTTTTTCCATCATATAATGACAATCCTCTCCCCGTTCCAAACCAAGTTAGAGAGTCACTCATCAGTTTAATTTCTGCAACTACATTACTATTAAAACCATCCTCAAAAAAAGATGTCTCTCCATCAGTAGTTGATTTTAAGCTATACCTGTAAGGACTAGGGTTTTGACTAAAACCTAGTGCTGAGAGCAGTGTATAAATAATTAATCTATTGTATGACAACTTCATGTGACGCACTTAAACTATATTCATCATTTTTATCTTGAGCTACAAAGTCCCAACGGAATGTCCCTGTTTTTGTTTGGTAGTTTGGATCAGTATTTCCACTGCCAAATACAGGAATTTTAAAACTATAAATTCCATCTCCCCCTAAAATATCTCCGCTAGTAATATCAGGTAAATAAATCACATCACTGCTTCCATCATCATATAAATAAATATAATTACCGCCGTTCATTATAGAATCACCTTCAATGTGAAAAGAGGTAAACCCAACCCATTTAACATTATTTAATCCGTCTGCATCAAAAACTTCAGCCCCTACTAAATGCAAAGAAAGAGTCGCTCCACTAGGCCGAGTTATGACTGAATCAGCATTTATATTAATTATTCGCGGAATTATATTCCCTATTCTAAAAGAAGATGATTGTTGTTCTATTTTTCCAATGTAGACCGCTAAAACATTTAGATAAACACTTCCGGAATCATCACCTAAAGTGTTTTTAATATTTAAACTGTCATTATCAATTTTAATTGTAAAAATATTATCTATCGATATAATGTCACCACTAGTACCATCATCTAAAAGTATCAAACTATCTGCTGTATTTTCTAAATCAGTTCCAAACCACTCTACTATAACTTTATCGAGCTCTTTACCTTCAAACTCAGGCTCAACTTTTGAACTAATATATAATTCATTAGTATTCTGGTGAAAATTAAATTGTGTATCAGAAATATAAACCATTTCATTATCATCTAGCTCCTTGACTTCACAGCCAACAATTAGAAAAATAGTAGTTATAACGAAATAATTGTAAAATTTTATTTTCATTATATTTTTATACATCTTAATTATCATTATAAAATTTACGATTAAATATGTAATCCACCATTAAACTACCTACCTGCCCAAGACTTTCAGGGCTGCAATTTTCTGGAGTGTCTTCAACAGTATGCCAATAGTTTGTAAAAGCATTTGGATATCTAAAATCTATAATGTCAATCGATGGTATTCCCGCATACTGATATAATGGCACATGGTCATCATAGATCAAAGGACCAACTACACCTTTAAAAGCATCTAGTTTTAAAGTTTTAGCCCTATCCCATAATTTTCGAATTAATT
>CAJQGZ010000142.1 GCA_905478065.1 uncultured bacterium
GTTTATGATAATAATCAGCTGCTCTATCAAGTAAATCATCAATTTCCCCAGTTTCTTCACCTGTAGAGACAAGTTGAAGCAAGATAGACGGGAAAACTTCAGTTCTTCGTAGCGCTGTTGAAATATTGTAACCATCTCTAATGTAATTTGACGCATCTTGAACTGCTTTTTCATATACTTTGTTTCCAACTACTTTTTTTAATAGAGCCATTGCTTCAAGCACAGGGACACCAGCACCAATCAAGATTCCAAAAGTTTTACAAAATTTATTTAATATCGATTGATCAAGTAGGCTACCAAATACTGGGATTTTTAATTTAACAGTATCAATGATAAATCCTCCGCGCTGGGTTTTTGATATTAAAAAAACCACCAAAAACACAACAATAAAGTTAAAAACCATAAAACCTAAATTTTCAGTTACCCAGGCACTCGCATCCATCATTTTTTTAGTCGCTCCAGGAAGTGAAGCCCCAAGTTGAGAATAGACTTCAGAAAACTTTGGAATAATCCAAATAAACATTGCTAAAACCATACACCCTAGAAAAATGACCATAAAAATAGGATACGTCATTGCCCCTTTTACTTTTCTTCGAGTATCATCAAGATTTTCAAGGTATGAAGCCAGTTGATCTAAAATCTCATTTAAATTCCCACTTACTTCACCAGCTTTTGTCATTGCAACAAAAAGGTTATTAAAAACACCTGGGTGACGAGATAATGATTCAGAAAGATTTAATCCTTTACGGATACTTGAGCCTACTTCAGTAAGTATTTTTTTAAACTTTTTATGCTTCTCCTCAACAGAAAGAGCACTTATAGCTCTTTCTAAGGTTAATCCCGCACTAAACATCGTTGCCAGCTGCCTAGTAAAAAATACAATATTTGCTAAAGGTACTCTATTTTTTAGTCTTTCAAAAGTCAGATTGATTTCATCAAGAAATGGCCCTAAGAAATCAAAAGTAGTATCAACCTCTTTTAAGGTAATAACTATCTGCCCGTTCGATGTGAGCTTTTGAATAGCCAAATCCATTGATTCAGCACGTATATCACCCTCTGACCTACTGCCTTCATCATTTTTAACTAAGTAATGAAATACGCTCACTATAAATCCTCGACAGTTGACCTCAACACTTCTTCAACACTAGTAGTGCCATCTAGGACTCTTTCATTACCAGCATCTCGAAGTGTTACCATGCCATTTTTAATAGCCGCCTGCCTTATCTCGTCTTCATTTGCACTATCAAAAACAAGTTTTCTTAATTCTCTTGCCATAGGAATCATTTCGAAGATAGCTGTTCTTCCTCGATAGCCAGTATTTCTGCAATCGGCGCAACCTTTTGCTTTATTAAGCTCTCCTTTTACATCTTTGGTTTCTAATCCAATCAATGCTAATTCATCAGCCGTAGGAGCATATGATTCTTTGCATTTATCACATAACTTTCTGACCAATCTTTGAGCCATAACTAAGTTCAAGCATGATCCTACCAAAAATGGGGCAATTCCAATATCTAGCAATCTTGTTAAAGTACCTGGAGCATCATTTGCGTGAACAGTTGAAAAGACCAAATGACCTGTTAAAGAAAACTTAACAGCAATATCCGCTGTCTCTTCATCTCTTATCTCACCAATCAATAATACATCTGGATCTTGACGCAAGATTGATCGCAACGAAGAACCAAAGGTGAGACCGATATCTTCAAAAATCTGGACTTGAGTAATACCATCAAGTTGATATTCAACAGGATCTTCAACGGTAATAATATTTGTTTTTTCATCTTTTATTTGCTTAAGTGCAGCGTATAAAGAAGTTGATTTTCCAGAACCTGTCGGTCCCGATACAACGACCATACCATAAGGTTGACTAATAACTTTTTTAAAGATGCTTAGATTCTTTTTAGGAAAACCCAATGTTGTAAGATTAAAATCAAATCCACTTTTATCTAGCAACCTCATTACAATTTTTTCCCCATGCACTGTAGGTAAAATAGACACACGAACATCTAAATCTTTTGCTGCTGTCTTGATAGAAAACCTACCATCTTGCGGTAATCTTTTTTCTGCTATATTAAGTTTTGACAATATTTTTATTCTTGTAACTAAGCCGCTGAGAGAAGTTGACGGTGGAGTCATAATAATTTGAAGAACACCATCAATACGTATTCTCACATTTACTTTGCTCTCTTGCGGTTCAACGTGGATATCTGTAGCACGCTCTTTTATTGCTTCCTGCAGGATTAAATTAACTAGCTTTACTATTGGAGCATCTTCATCGCTAGCATTCTCTGGGGAGAGGTCTACCTCTTCTGCTGAATCTTCATCTCCTGAAATAACAGTAATGCCTTGTATAGCCTCTTCAACTTTACCCGCTTGTGTAATTTCGCCATAAAGTTGATCCATCGCTTTATTAATTAAATCAAAACCAGCGACAACAATGTCGGGCTCTAGGCCAGTTAAACGTTTCACTGAATCTATCGTGGCAATATCCTCAGGATCTTCCATCACTATCGTAACAGCACTATCTGATCTTTTTA
>CAJQGZ010000143.1 GCA_905478065.1 uncultured bacterium
TTCACATCTACAACTACCATTGCTTCTGTTTTTTCAATAATTAGATAGGCACCGCTTTTTAACCAGGCTTTTGGTCTCATTAATTTTTCTATTTCTGATTCGATACCAAAACTTTCGAAAAGCGGTAGTTTTAGTTTATACATTTCAAGACGATCGGCGAGACTAGGCGAAACTTCTTCAAGATATTTTTGTGTTTTTTTGAAGAGTCTTTTTGAGTCAATTATAATTTTTTCAACATCTGGTGTAAGTAGATCTCTAACAACACTTGAAGCTGTTTCTAAGTCTTCGTAAACCAATGCTGGTGCATTTTCATTTTCAGCAACCTTTGCTACTTTATTCCAGCTATTTAAAAGAGAATTAAAATCATTTACTATATGCTCTTCACTTTTTCCTTCTGCAACAGTCCGAATGATAATTCCAGTATCTTTTTGTCTAAGACTCTTAGCAATCTTTTTTAATCGCCTTCTCTCAAATTTGTCCCATATTTTTTTTGATATACCAATGTAGTTTTCGTGAGGGACTAAAACTAATAACCTTCCCGGAATCGCTACTTCTGTGGTAACTCTAGGCCCTTTTCCTGCAAAAGGCTCCTTGATTACCTGAACAAAGATTTCTTGATTTGTTCGAAGGTCAACTTCAATATTATCCGGTTTACCTCTCTTTTTTTTATTCTCTTCTGAATCGTCTTCTATTATATAATCTGGGTTTGCAATTTCTGAAAAAGGTAAAAAGGCATTTAAGTCATATCCAATATCAACAAATGCTGCTTGCATACCAGGCAAAACATTTTCGACTTTGCCTTTGTAGATATTGCCAACCATACGCTGTTTATCTTGACGTTCAATATAAACTTCGACGATTTTGCCATCTTCTTGAATAGCAATTCTCGTTTCGCCCATACTCTCATTAATAAAAATCTCTTTTTTCATTATAATTCACCTACTTCTTGGCTTTTATAATAGGATTGCTCGCGCTAAAGGTGCGGGCAGTACCAGAATAAAAGCAATTTATATATACTATATTAGGGAGAGTAGATAGGTAAGAAATTTTGTCCCGTTTATTAATGGGATGATAAAAAAGTTGTCAATGTCGTCAGAAAAAATATGAAAATTTGTTTTCCTTCTAATCTCCGTCTCTATTAAAAAATACGCGAAGTTATGAATGGTATTCAAGGTAAATAAAAAAATAATTAATACATGAATACATAAATATTCAAATTAATTTTAAATATAATATTTAACTTTTTAATTAAAATATGAAACAAATTATAGCTATAGGTGGTGGTGGTTTCGGTCGCAATCCAAATCAAAGAATAATAGAAAAATATATAATTGATCAATCAAGTGAAAGCAGACCAAATGTTCTCTTTATTCCGACGGCAAGCGCTGAGGATAAATCATATACAGTAAATTTTTATTCATGTTTTAATGGCTTAGATTGTAATCCTAGTCACTTAAACCTTTTTCAAAGAACGCCAAGAATAGAGGGGTTAATTAACAAGGCCGATATAATCTATGTTGGAGGAGGTAATACTAAAAGTATGCTCGCTGTTTGGAAAGAATGGAAATTAGATAAGCTTTTATTTAAGGCCTACAACGAGGGCACTGTCTTAGCCGGCGTTAGCGCAGGCGCTATTTGCTGGTTTGATACCGGAATTACTGATTCTTGGGCGAGTAATTTAAATTACATTGATTGTCTGGGAATATTGCCAGGGAGTTGTTGTCCTCACTATGATTCAGAAAAAGATAGAAGGCCAAGTGTTCATAAATTTATCGAGCATGAAAAAATAAAATCAGTGTATGCCATTGAAGATGGCGCAGCTATTCACTTTGTAGATGATGCCCCTTACAAAAACATTTCATTTTTTAAAAATTCCAAGGTGTTTTTTGTAGATAAACAAAACTCAATTGTTCAAGAAAAACCTCAAAAAATGGTAAGTATTTAATTAATGCCTCAAGATGACAAATTAATTTTAGAAAAAGATTTATTGATTGCTATAAAAGCATCAAAAAATGCTGGTGAAATAATTATGAAGTATTACCGGCATGATTATGAAATCAAAGAAAAAGGTTATCATAATCCTGTCACCACTGCAGATAATGAAGCAGATGATTATTTGAAAAAGACCCTTGTTGGAGCCAGGCCTAGTTATGGTTGGTTATCTGAGGAGACTGTAGATTCAAAAGACAGATTAAAAAAAGAAAAAGTCTGGATTGTTGACCCCCTAGATGGGACGAAGGAATTCATAGAGGGTGTTCCTCAATTTGTAGTAAGTGTTGGTCTAGTAAAAAACGGAAAACCGATCGTCGGGATTTTGCATAACCCTGTTACGGGTGAAACATTTCATGCGAGCGAGGGCTCTGGTACTTTTTTAAACAATGAAAAATTTAAAGTATCAGAAAAAGACAGTACAAAAGAAATGACAATTCTAAATAGCCGTTCAGAATCTAGAAGAGGATTATGGGAGCCGTTTAAAGAAAACTTTAAAAAACTAGAGCCAATTGGAAGTGTTGCATATAAAATGGGACTAACTGCTGTAGGTAAAGCTGATGTTTTTGCTACGCTTCGCCCCAAAAATGAGTGGGATGTATGCGCTGGAGTTTGTTTAATTAATGAGGCTGGTGGCAAGGCTATCAATTTAAAAAATGGTCAAGAACTAAATTTTAATAATGAGAAAACTTTAATTGAACCTGGTATTATTGCTGGTTATAATTTATCTGTAGATAAAACGTTTAAAGTATTGAGTCAAAAATAAATTACGATAGGAATTAAAATGAGTAATGTTGATAACGAAAAAGTACTAGACAAGGGTTATATTGAAGTCGTTGATGTGTTAGGCGATGATCTTACGCCCGTAAATGCGGCAAGAGTCTCATTTGGGGGACGGTCGAAAGAATTTACAAGCAAGGATAGAAGGCTTTCAAAGTATCTTATTAAGCACAAGCATTTTTCACCATTTAGACATCAGCATGTGATGATGATTATTAAAGCCCCAGAATTTGTAATGAGACAATGGTATAAACATGTTGTAGGTATTGAGACGACATCAGATCATCCTACAAAAGATCATGCTTGGAATGAAATAAGTGGAAGATATGTTGAATACTCTGATTTCTATATGCCTGAAAACTTTCGTGCTCAATCTGACGATAATAAACAGGCAAGCGAGGGTTTAGTAGAAGATCAAAGTGGTGCGCAAACTCTATGGAGCGAGGCTCAACACAGGTCCATAGATGCCTACGAAAAAATGATTGAAATGGGTGTTGCGAAAGAGCAAGCAAGGAGTATTCTTCCTTTAACTGTCTATACTCAGGTATGGTGGACAGCCTCTTTCCAATCCATTATGAATTTTATTGAGCTCAGAGATGAAGCAACTGCTCAAATTGAGATTCAAGAATATGCAAAGGCATTGAAAAAAATTATGTTAAATGTTTTTCCGGAAACAACAAAATTATGGCAAGAAGTTTACTGGGATAACCAAGATTAGATACAATTCAAATTAAATAACTTATCTTATGTTGTGGAAACTCACGCAAAATGTTTTAACAACCGTTGTAGTTCTTTATACTGGAATTCATTGGGGTATTGCATCCGTTCCCGGTGTTTACATTGTTTTAAATATTTTTCAAAGCACAGGATCTCATTCAAATTTTGAGCGTTCTTTATATATCGGAATCAGTATTGGGCTTGCATATGTATTATGGATGCTTTCAACAATTCTCTTAACAGCTTTATTAAGTTATGTTTTCAAGCCTTCAATCGGTTCCATCCGAGTTCCTTTTCTTTCTTTAATAACGATAAGATGGGGTTTCTTAAATGTTCTAGATCGCCTGGCTAAGCCTTGCATACATCATATGGTTCCATCATGGATTACAGACTTTTATTATAGGGCTCTCGGGTGCAAAATTGGTAAGGGTGCTTTTGTAAGCAGTGATCGGATAAATGATCCTTACTTAGTTTCAATTGGCGAAAATGCAATTATAGGCTCAAAAGTAATTATTACTCCCCATTTAGCAGAAAGAGATGATTTAGTATTTTCGCCAATTGAAATTGGTAATAATTGTTTAATTGGTTTAGGTGCGCAAATTAATCCAGGCTGTATCATTGGTGATGGCTCTGTTATAGCATCTAGGGCAATAGTTCCAAAATATACAAAAGTCCCTCCCGGAGAAGTCTGGGGTGGAATTCCAGCAAGATTTATTAAAAAGAAATAAAATTTTTTAGAAGTTTCCACCAAAGATATGAATCAATTTAACAGAGCTGAAATCATAGATAATAATTTTTTAGAATCTTTGAAAAGCAATTCTTTTCCAAAAAATGAACAGTTTACCGCGTTAAGTGATCTGAGCATAAATACCAATGAGATAGTATCTATTTTTGAAAGTCAAGTTTTAAGTAGGCATATAGATATAAAAGCGAGGGAATTAAAAGATAAAGGACAATGTTTTTATACTATTGGAAGTTCTGGACATGAATCTAATGCCGTATTTGGTAATGTATTTCCATTTTCAGATATTGCTTTTTTACACTATCGAAGTGGTCCTTTTTTTATTGAGCGTTCAAAACAGCTTTTTGGTAGCACGCCGCTTTATGATATGGCACTATCATTCATGGCCTCCTCAGAAGACCCAATCAGTGGTGGTAGACATAAAGTGCTTGGAAGTAAACCATTAAATATTCCGCCTCAAACAAGCACAATTGCTAGTCATATTCCAAAGGCAGTTGGCGCTGCCTTTTCTATAGATAGAGCTAAAGATCTAAAAATCAAAGAAAAAGAATTAGAATCAAATAGTATAGTTATTTGTAGTTTTGGAGACGCGAGTGCAAATCATGCAAGTGCACTAACAGGCTTTAATACATCAAGGTGGGTAAGAAGTATAGGTGGAAATGTGCCTATAATTTTTATTTGTGAAGATAATGGTGTAGGTATTTCTGTTCCAACACCAAAAGATTGGATAAAAAATACTTATTCAAAACAAGAGCATTTGAAATATTTTAGCTGTAATGGGTTAAATATTCTTGATACAATAAGAGTATCAAAAATGGCTGAGGAATATTGCCGTTCAAATCGGGCACCAGTTTTCTTACACATGAAAACTGTAAGGTTAATGGGTCACGCCGGGTCTGATATTGAATCAAGTTATTTAGAAATAGATCATATTGAGGATGCTGAAAGAAGAGATCCATTACTTTACTCCGCTTCAGCTTTATTAGAAAATAATATATTGTCCTTGGAAGAAATATTCAATTTATATGAGCATGCTAGAAAAAAAGTGGATTATGTTTTTGATAAAGCAGCAACAAAACCAAGACTTTCAAAAGCAACAGATGTAATGAAGTCCATTGTTCCTTCAAATATTAGAAAAAATCATCCCTATTCACCTCTAGAAAAAAAGAGAGCTGAAATTTTTGGTAAAGAATATAAAAGATTGTCTAGGCCTGCGCATATGGCTAAGCTAATAAACTACGCTCTTTCTGATATAATGCTACAGTACAAAAATGGTTTGATTTTTGGTGAAGATGTAGCTAAAAAAGGAGGTGTCTATCATGTTACCTCCGGTTTATATGAGCAGTTTTCAATAAGGAGAGTTTTTAATAGCCCTTTAGATGAGACATCTATTATTGGATTTGCTGCAGGATTAGCTCACAATGGATTTTTACCAATACCAGAGATACAATTTTTAGCTTATTTTCATAATGCTGAAGACCAATTAAGAGGAGAAGCAGCAACACTTTCTTTTTTTAGTCAATCTCAATATACAAACCCAATGGTAATACGTATCGCAGGTTTAGCTTATCAGAAAGGTTTTGGTGGTCATTTTCATAATGATAACTCCTTAGCAATTTTTCGAGATATACCAGGAGTGATTGTAGCCTGTCCTTCAAATGGTGCAGATGCGGTCAAGATGTTAAGGGCTGCAGTCGAGCATGCTTACAAAAATGGAAGAATAGTAGTATTTATTGAACCTATTGCTCTATACATGACTAAGGACCTTCATGAATCTAAAGATAATAAATGGTGTTTTAATTATCCAGAATTAGGCGAAATTCTTGAAATTGGAAAATTTATTCATTATGGTGATGGTGATGCTTTAACTATTATTAGTTACGGCAATGGTCTTTATCATTCATTAAAAGCGCAACCTGTAATTGAAAAAAAAATAAAGCAGAAAATTAAAATTATTGATTTGTGCTGGCTTTCTGATATTAATGTTGAACAGTTAATAACCGAAATTGGATCATCCAATAAAATTTTAATTGTAGATGAGTGTCGGCGTTCAGGATCTTATGGAGAAGGTTTAATGTCTTCATTATATTCAAAAATGAAAAACAGATATGATATAAATCTTCATGCGGCTGAGGATAGTTTTATTCCGCTTGGTGATGCAGCAACTTCTACTTTGCCAAACAGTAAGACAATAACATTTGAAGCATTGAAATTGTACGAAAATGCGTAAAAAAAGAATAGTCGTTGTTTGTCCCGGCCGAGGTTCTTATACCCGCGAAACTTCAAATTATTTAGAAAATGTTGATTCAAACCTTCGGGCAATGATTGAAGAGCAAGATAAAATAAGATCTGCAAAAAAATTCAAAAGTATTTTTGATCTTGATAAAAATAGTTTCAGAGCAAAGACACATATGACTGGAGAAAATGCCTCTCCTTTGATTTATTCTTGTTCTTTAAAAGACTACGCCTCAATCAATAGAGAAGAGTATGAAGTCGCGGCGATATGTGGTAATTCTATGGGTTGGTATATTGCGATGGCTTTAAGTGGTGCCTTAACAAGTAAAAGTGGCTTTGAGCTCATTCAGGCCATGGGTGTTTTAACTCAAGAACACGGTGAGGGTGGACAGATTATTTATCCAATTATTGATGAAGACTGGCGAATGAATATTGATCGAAAAAACATGCTATTAGATGAAGTTGCCAAAATTGGAGCCCATTTATCTATAAAACTAGGTGGATTCATTGTAATTGGAGGTAAACAGAGTTCTCTAGATCACCTATTAAAAACATTACCGGCCATTGATAAATATCCTTTTCAGATTCCTTTTCATGCTGCTTTTCATACTCATCACCTTGAAGAGTCGTCTACACTCGCACAATCTTATTTTGATTATAAAACTTTTAATAAGCCAAAAATCCCTGTGATAGATGGACGAGCTAATATATGGTCTCCTTGGTCCACAGATACGCAAGCATTATTTAGTTATACGTTAGCTCATCAAATTGTACAGCCCTATGATTTTTCTTCTTCTATAGAGGTTGCAGTAAAAGAATTTTGCCCTGACCATATTGTCCTTCTTGGGCCTGGTAATTCACTCGGGAGTCCCGTTGCGCAGGTTTTGATAGATCATAATTGGAATGGTTTAACTTCAAAAAGCGACTTTTTAAAATCTCAAGAAAAAGACCCTTTCGTTATTTCGATGGGGATTGAAGAGCAAAGAAACATAGTTTTATAATTATTATTATCGAAGTTTACTTTTTTATACTTTA
>CAJQGZ010000144.1 GCA_905478065.1 uncultured bacterium
ATAAATTCTAAATATGAAAGTAGCCGTAAATGATTTCGTAAAGAGGCAGACAGAATTATCTGGTAAAACCTTTTCTAATGATCTTTCTTTTGGGTTTTTTGCTAATCATGCGAAGGATAAAATGATAAAAAATGAATTCTTGATTGGTTATCGAAAAGGAGTCCGGATTGTTACGATTGACAAGAAATATGTCCATAAAGTATTTTGTCCATATGTAAAAATTACCAAAGATATTAAACTCGTCTCAAAGCTGGTAAAAAGAAAAGAAAATGAATTGCCTTATATTCAGACTCGAGCCATAAATGGTATTCCTGTTAAGGCCGGTTCGGTAGATCTTATTTTATATAGTCATAAAGTTTTACTTGAGAATGATGAAAATACTACAGGTGCTGACTGGGAGTTAGTAAGTATAAATGCGATACCAGATGGTGAAGACACAATGCCTATTGCTCCCGTAACAATGATGAGAAATCAACTTAATTTGGCTGGTGGGACTAAAGCTCTCTACTCAACTGAAGAATGGGCCAAATCAGTGCAATTTTGGCAAAAATATGCTTCATTAAACCCAGTAAATTCAATAGACGAAGATTGAATTAATAGTCCTCTAAAGCCTTGTAATTAATAAATTAGCTATTTAACTTGCCTAGCAACCTATTATTTGTTGTAAATAGTTAAATTAGCGGAGTCCATAAAACGAGGATTTATCTTCTGTTTGGAATTTAAATACATAAAATAGTAATTGACGATATCAAATTGATGTAAATATATACATGCGTTCGAAAAAAATTATAAATAAGATTTTATTATTCTTTTTTATTGTGCTATCGATTATTTCAGGCCAGGCTTTTGAGATATCTGGTACTATTAAAGATGAAAGTGGTAAAAAAGTTTCAAATGCGAGACTGACTTTATACTCTTCAAAATATCAACTAGTAAAAACAGAAAGAACTAAAGGTAATGGTAAATTTAAGTTTAAAAAAATTACACCAGATAAATACACCTTAAATATTTATGGGGCTGGAGGAAACTCTGCCACCAAAGAAATTGATTTAAGATCTAAATCATTAACAAAACTCGAAGTAATTACATCTCAAGATGACAGGCAGCCTCAATTAACTGTGGTATCAGAAGTTGGTAATGTTATTTTAAAATGGGAACCAATAAATAATTCTGGTGAGTACATAATTTTTAGAAATAATACAGAACTCACTAAAACTTCAAAGCCATCATACAAAGATAAAGTAATTGGTGGAAAGTCTTATGCTTATAACATTACAGCTGTTGATAATAATGGTGAGAAGGGTACCAGGTCATTAACGGAACACGGAAAGGCTCTCTTAAAATCTCCTGCAAATATTAAAGCGCTAGCAAAAAAAAACACAATATCCCTTTCTTGGGATGAAGTTCAAAATGCAAATAGTTATAATATTTATAGAGATGATGATCTAATTAATACAACAACGGAGTTAGAATATTCTGATTACAAATTGAAATATGATGAAGATTATGATTATACGATAGTTTCTGTTGATCACCACCAAGAAGAAGGGCCAAAGTCAAGTTCGAAGTCAATTTCTACCCATAAAGAAGTAAAAAAAATCAAAAAGATCAAAGCAGAAGCTGGTGAGAGCATTGTCGATCTTGAATGGACTAAGCATGAACTCGCTGTCAAGTATAAAATATATCAAAACGGAACTCTAATTGATTCAGTTAAAGCTATTAAATACACTGCTAAGACTGATCCTGGAACTGAAAACTGTTTTACAGTCTCTGCTGTTGATAAACACGGAACAGAAGGGCCTCAATCTGTACCAGCTTGTGATAAAGCACAGTTTCCTCCTCCTGAAAAAATTAGTTTAACTCTTGGAGAAAAATATTCTGATGAAATGAATTCTCTTAGAATTGAATGGGTCCCGGTTGAAGGCCCATCCTCATATAATATATATCGAGATGGTAAATCTCTAACAAATTCTAAAAACACTAGCTATCATGATAAGGACTTAGACTTTGGCAAAGAATATACTTATGAGATTTCATCTCTTTCTGATGATGGGTTAGAGGGGCCATTATCAGAACCTACTAAAGAGCAGACGCCAAAAATATTTAAAATAAATGGTCAACTTATTAATGAAAAAGGACAGCCTAAGATTGAAGAAGCAAAAGTTTTCTTATATAATGATAATAATGTTTTATGGGAAGAGTATACTTCGGGCTCAAATGGAAAATTTACATTAGAGAACCGTATAATATCTGGTAACTACAGAATTAAAGTATTCGGAAACGGACATGGTAATAATGGGGAATATGCTGGTAATGGTGGGATAAATATTAACATAAAAAATAAAGATGAGAGTCCAAAAATAAATTTATCAACAGATGGACTCAGGCCTGAATTATCTGCGAAACGAGGAGTCCAAAGAGTTCTTGTAAGGTGGAAAGCGCTCCCACATGCAGAATCTTATACAGTTTATAAAAATAATAAACCTGTAGCTGATAAAATTAAAGAAACTAAATATATTGATAATGTTGCCCCTGGAAAATTTTATAAATACCATGTTAGGGCATGGGATTTGTATGATTTGGAGGGGCCAGAGTCTAATAAAGAAAAGCAAAAATCCTCGTATCAATTTCCAACTTTAAAACCTAGTATTAAAATAAATGCTCTTAAAACTGAAGGTAGCGGGCGAATTGTTACGCTTGAGTGGATTGCAATTCCGAATGTGGAAAAGTATGCTATTTATAGAGATAGTGTGCTAATATCAAAACAAGAAGAATTAACTTATGTTGATTCTTTAGAATGGGGTAAGGAATACAAATTTAGTATTAATTCTATTGATCCAGATAATGATGAGGGCGCCATATCTGAAGATGTTATTGTTGTTACTCACCCTGAAGTTTTAACACCTGAACTGAAAGCGTTAGGGAATGTTAATGCAGTAGATTTAACCTGGACAGATTTAAGTCCTATTGCTACGTTTTATAAAGTGTTTCGTAATGGAAGTTATCTTGGAGATTTCGATAATCCATCCTTTTCTGATAATGTTGCTCCCGGAAAAGAATATTGTTATTCAGTGTCAGCGGCAGATCAATATGGAACAGAAGGTGAACAATCAACAACTGAGTGCGGGAAAGGTCAGTTTGCTCCTCCTTCAAATTTTTCGGCTGAAGTAATGCGTAATACAGTTCGGTTTAATTGGAAGTCCGTGGAGGGTGTTAGTGGATATCATCTATACAGGAATGGTGAACTCATCCTTACAACTCAAGATTTCTCTCATTTAGATGAAAATATAGAATATGATAAAGACTTTCAGTATGATATTGCTTCATTTGATCAAGATGGAGACGATGGACCTATAGTAAGCGTAAAAGTACGTACTCACGAAGAAATAACTAGTCCAGTGATGGCTGGTGCTGCAGATCTAAAGCAAGTTACTTTAACTTGGAATCAGCTACCATTACGTATTGACCATGTCTACAAAGTTTATAGGGATGGACTCCTCCTTGCTGATTTGACCGATACTTTTTATGTCGATATTGTAGATCCCGGGCAATATTATTGTTATAAAATTACGGCTAAAGACTCTTATGGTACAGAAGGTCCAGCTTCAAATGAAGAATGCTTTAAAGTTTTAGTTAATTATCCAAAAGGATTCACTCTAACAGGAGATGTTAAAAGAGTCTTGTTTAGATGGAAGCAGATGTTAGGAGCAGTACAATATAATATTTACACTCATAATAAGGATAACGGTGAAACTACCTTTATGACTAAAACGAAAAGTAGTTATTATATTCATAAAGGTCTAGAGTTTGATACAGAATATTGTTATAAAATGTCATCTATAGATGCTGATGGAGATGAGGGTCCATTATCTCCAGTAATGTGTGGCTGGGTCCTGCCGCCTCCTCATTTAACGTTAGTCGAAAAGTTTTTTGTTGAGCAATCTGATAACCAAATCCTTGATGGAAAAGAGGATGGTTTAATTGTTGTTAAAATAGTAAACGATGGAAGAAGTCCAGCTAGAGAACTAAAACCATTTTTAGAACCATTAAATTTTTCAAATACACCATCTCTGATTATTGATACTGTTGCGACTATTCCTATCTTGGGCGTTGGGGATTCCATTACAATTAATTTCCCAATTTCAGCAAAATTAAAAATTGAATCTGGTGATAGAAATTTTAATATAAGAATTGATGAATATGCAGGTATGAACTTAGATCCAGAACTCATATCCTTCCCCACATTAGCAGTCATACCACCAAATCTTGTAATAGCTGATTTCGCTATTGATAATGAATTTGGACATCACTATATACCAAAAAATGAAACAACTACTCTAACAGTGAGATTTCAAAATTTATCAATTGGGAAAACGGATACTGCTGTTTTAGCTTTTAGAAGAGGCGAGGGCTTTGAAAATGATTTAGACGAGATAAAGACTTTTGGCTTGGTCCCAGGTGGAGCATGGTTTGATTTTAGTTTTGAACTGTTAGCAAAAGAAAATCGGTTTACAATCTATTTTGATACATATGATTACTTTGATGTAAGAAAAACAATTCCTATACACCTTGAAACTTTAAAACATTATAAGGGTAAAAACGATTTAAAAGCCGTTGATATTGCCATTAATGACTTTTTACCTCCTGGTCAAAAGTCAAAAGACCATCGCTTGCTGTTAGACCTCCCTTATGTTAATATAAATCGAGAAATGATAGGTGTCGTGATTGGAAATAAGCATTTTTGGACTGAAAAAATTCCAGGGAATCAGTCAAGTGAAGAAGATGTCAAAATTGTAAGGCAATATTACAATAAGCTTTTTGGAATGAAAAATCACCAGATGGTACCTTCTCAATTTTGGCTTTTTGAAAATGGAGTTACGATTAATAACTTCAATGAGATTTTCAATCCAAATCTTGGATTTATTAAGGATAAGATTGAGTCAGTAGTGGAATATTCAAAATTGGATACAATTGACTTAATGTTATACTATTCAGGAGAGGGAACCACAGTAGCAGGTGAAAAATGTATTATTCCATATGATGCTGATAAAAATAAAATCCACTCATTTTTTAAGATAAAAGATTTGTACTCAATGCTTAAAGAAATTAATAAAATTGATAATATCGGAGATATTTTTGTTTTTATGGATGTTGATTTTAATAACTCGGGATTCAAACAAAACTTAAAAACTGCTGAGCTAGATAATCCAAAAAAGAAGAAGAAAAAGAAAAAGAAAAAAGAAGAAGAACCTAAACCGATTTTCCCAACGGAGTTAATACCTCCTAAGGGCATTACAATTTTTTACGCTGCAAATACTACAGAAAAATCTTATGATCATCCTGATGCGAAAAATGGAATATTTACTTATTATATGTTAAAAGGTCTTCGAGGTGATGCAGACAATGGTGATAAAGCAATTACAGTTGGTGAATTGCATAATTACATTCGTAAAAATGTTCTTGATACCACAAAAAATCTCTATTCTAGCTTGCCACAAACACCTCAATTATTTACTGAAAATCCTGATAGAGTATTGTT
>CAJQGZ010000145.1 GCA_905478065.1 uncultured bacterium
AGTCTTGGCAACCGTGTGAAATGAATATTGTGCAACTTAAAAAAGCAAAAGATATAGCTACTAAAATTACAGACGCTTTAGATGGTTATGGGGTATTCGGAGTAGAGTTATTTGTTAAAGGTGATGAAGTTTATTTTAGTGAAGTGTCTCCAAGGCCACACGATACTGGGCTTGTTACTATTATTTCTCAGGATCAATCTGAATTTGAATTACATGCAAAAGCTCTTTTAGGTTTACCTATTAATTCCATTAAGCTTAACACTCCTGCAGCTTCTGCAGTTATTAAACCTTCAGGAGTCAGCAATCAAGTTGAATATGATAATTTGGATGAGGCATTAGATGAAGACAATGTCAAACTCAGGTTATTCGGTAAACCAAGTATTAATGGTAAGCGTCGAATGGGTGTCGTTGTAGCAGGAGATGAGTTTGTTAATCTAGCTAAACAAAAAGCTAAAAGGGTTGTTGATAAAATTAAAACAATAATGTAATATGCACGAAGAATTAATAATCAAATATTTAATACCATTTGTAGTAACTTTAATTTTAATTACTATAGCCACTAGCAAAAAATAAAATTATGAAAAGAAGATCATTTATAAATAAGTTGGTGCAAGGCACAGCGATTGTCGGTGCAGGTTTGTCAGAAAAATCATTGTTAAGTGAAACAAGCATACCTGAACCATACCATTGGGTAGGTGATCAATATACTCTTCGTCAGGGTAAGATTGGTTATTTTGGAGCTCTTGAAGAAGGCCGTATGGTTCTTGATAATCGTGCTCTTGTCGGACTTATCGTTTAATAGAAAAACGTTGGCATGGTACTTGAACGGTAAGCGATTAACTGAAGAAGAATTTAATAACAAAATCAAAGAGTTAGGATAAGAAAGATATAAGAGATGAAAAAAGTTAAATTTAATGTAGAACTAACTGCGCCTAATAACGCATTAAAATTTAAACTTAAACGTCGAACTATGAGTTATCCCGATATTATTGGTGGAGATTTTTATGACGAGTTGTCTAAAAAAGAAAAAGAGTTATTTGAGTTGATTGATTTTGTCGATTTGTTGAAACATGCTAAAACGAAAAAGGTTAGCAAGGTAGATATAAGATGAAAGAAGATAATTCTATGTCTAATTTATTAAAATGGTTTGAAAATGATGATTTGTTTTTTAGGGAATGCCGAGAAGGACAGCGATGGCAAGAATATGTAGGCCGTTACCTAAATACAAAAGGAGTAAAAGTTCATGTAGAAGAACTTTCTTTTAGGGGCAATCCTAACGTGTCACGCTATTCAGATGATGAAGCTTCTAGATGGTCTTTAGCTAGGAAGAAAATGAAAATCGCTAGAAAAGAATACGTAAATACAAAAGATATATTAGTATTACCTTCTGCTGTTTTAGAAGTTAAGAGTCGTAATTTAAGCTTTACTGGTCCTAAAGATTTTCCATTTGACACTGTTTTTATAGACACTGTTTCTGGATACGAACAAAAAAAACCTAAACCTCGTTTATATATTAGCGTTAGTCGCAAGACAGGATGCATAATTGCAACTAGTGGAGTTAATTCAGGCAAATGGTCAAAACGTAAGATATACGATAAAGTTAGAAATATTTGGGAAATAAATTATGAATGCGCTATTGAAAACTGGCTACATATTGACGATTACATACCAGCAATGAAACGCTACCAAGAAGTATTAGCAAAATAGATATAAAATAATATGTTACACGATGATAGGTTTACTATTCGGCGTATTACAGGTGAGATTATTCTTACTTTTTTAGCGGTATATACTTTGTATTTAACAATAACTAAATACGGGGCAATTTAATAATGAAACCTAAACCTGAAATAAAAGTTCTCGATATAGTAGATAATCCAAACGGCTCTTCTTTAATTACCTTTGAGACAAATGAAGCTTTTGATCAAATGTACCTTAAGAAAACTGGAAAGAAGAGGTTAACAAAAAAGGGGGTAGGCAACTATATCAAAGAAATACTAACCAAAGCGATAGAAGAAAAAGACGGTTTTTCAATTGAAAAAAAACAATGAATTATAAAGAATCAGGAGTAGATATAGAAAAAACAGATGATCTTGTAAAAGAGATTTCTGGCCTAGTAGATAACATTGGGGGCTTCGGAGGTTTATTCGACCTTGGCGATAGTTATCTTGTTGGTGCTACGGATGGAGTTGGTACTAAAATACTTCTAGCTCAAGAGTATAATATGCTAGACGGTATAGGTATAGATTGCGTTGCCATGTGTGTGAACGATATTGTATGTACCGGCGCTAAACCATTATTCTTTTTAGATTATTTTGCTTCCTCTAATATAGAAGAAAAACAATATTTAACAGTTTTGAACTCTATTAAAAAGGGTTGCGAAATAGCAGGTATACCTCTTATCGGGGGAGAAACAGCAGAATTACCTTCATTGGTAACTGATAATCATTTTGATGTTGCGGGATTTTGTGTTGGCATAGTAAAGAAAAAAGATTTAATTGATGGTAAGAAAATTAAAAAAGGCGATGTAGTAGTTGCGTTTCCAAGTAACGGTTTTCATAGCAATGGCTATTCTTTAGTTAGAAATATTTTTGA
>CAJQGZ010000146.1 GCA_905478065.1 uncultured bacterium
TTATTGCATGCTGTGGGAATGTAAGTAGTCCAAATTTTGATGCAAATGTGTATCCCTTTATTCTGAGAGCTAATCAATTGGTGGGTATTGATTCTGCGGAAACTTCAATTAATAAAAAATCTAAAATATGGAAATTATTTGGGTCAGATTGGAAGTTAAACAATCTAAAGTCACTGCATAAAACAGTTCTTATTGATGAGCTGTTTCCCGAGATAAAAAAGATGCTCAATGGGGAGCAAATCGGTAGGATTGTTTTAAAACATGGGAAAAGTAAATGAAATTAATTAGTGGTTTTAATAATTTAAACATTTCATGACAGAAGATACTTTTTCAAATTTCTTAAAGGAGATTAAAATTAAATCTTTAAGAACATCAGGATCCTTAAAATCAAAATTTAAAAAGATAGGAATTATTGGTTCTGGACTAATGGGGCATGGAATTGCTTATGTTTCATCTTATTACGGGTTTAAAGTTATTTTAATAGATAACTCAAAGAAAAATGTATTAACTGCGTTTTCAAAAATTGAAGAAATTTTTAAAAATGATGTTAGGCAAAACTTCTTTTCAAATAGTCAAATGGAAAAGTGTTTAGAAAGTATAAAAATATCAACTGAGGTATCTGATTTAAAAGGCTGTGATTTAGTGATTGAAGCAGTTTATGAAGATACAGCTCTAAAAAGAGACGTAACTATCGCTGCTGAAAAGATCATAGAAAATAATAGCATTTTTTCCTCAAACACATCTACCATTCCAATATCTAAATTGGCAAAAGTATCAGTTCGACCAGAAAATTTTATTGGCATCCATTTTTTTTCTCCTGTCCATAAGATGAAACTTGTTGAAATTATTAAAAGTGATTTTACAAGTTCTAATACTTTGGCTAGAACATTAGACTTTGTTAAAACAATTAAAAAAATACCTGTAGTTGTAAATGATGGTCCTGGTTTCTTTACTACCCGTGTTTTTATGAAATATGCATTGGAAGGGATGGCTTTACTTCATGAAGGTAATGATGCTTATGCTATAGAATCAGCAGGTAAAGAGGTAGGCTTCCCTGTTGGGCCATTAGCTGTCCTTGATGAGATTAGCTTAAAGGTTGCTTTTAACATTCGAAATCAAGAACGAAAAAATACTGATAGTGGAGAATCAAAACTTTTAGAACAGCCATGGGATGAAGTACTTAGTTTGATGATTAATGAATTTGGTCGATTAGGAAGAATCAACAAAAAAGGGTTTTACGACTACCCTGAAAATGGAGTTAAAAAATTATGGTCTGGCCTTGGTACAAAAATCACATCAAATCGTAAAGAAATTTCAAAAAACCAAATGTGTGAACGTTTGATATTTTCTCAAGTAATTGAAGCTCTTAATTGTTATGATCAGGGGGTTCTTAATTCTCTAGCTGAAGCTAATGTGGGCAGTGTATACGGCTGGGGGTTTCCAAAACCAGGTGTTTTTTCATATATTGAAAATTATGGTATAGATAAATTTAAAATAAAATCTAATGACTTATTTGATTCTTTTGGTAATCGCTTTTTAGTGCCTTCTTTTTTTAATGGAGTAAAAGATATCAATGAACTATTTTCTTAAATATTTTATTAGTTTATTTATGCTGAAAATATATTTAAATGATAGATAATTACAGATATTTAACGAATTCCATTTTATCATGTTTGAGTGCTTATTTTTTTTGTATAATTAATGAATCAATGTTTGAAAGGTTATAGTATTTGAAAAAAAAGGTTAAAATAGGTTGTGCCTCAGGGTTTTGGGGTGACACCGATATTGCTGCCCCTCAACTAGTTAATAAGGGCAACATTAATTATTTAGTTTTTGACTACTTAGCAGAGGTTTCAATGTCAATTTTGGCAGGTGCAAAATTAAAAAATAATAGTCATGGTTATGCTAAAGATTTTATAATCCACGTGGGTCCTTTAATAAAAAAAATTAAAGAAAAGAACATCAAAATTATAAGTAATGCTGGTGGAGTGAATCTTGAAGCGTGTAGAAAAGCATTGCTTGAAGAAGCAAAAAAAGAAGCTGTTGATTTAAAAATTATAATACTTGAAGGTGATGATCTTTTACATCTTGAAAAAGATTTACGCTCAAGTAATATCAAAGAAATTGATACAAATGAGTCCCTTCCAGAAAACTTATTAAGTGTGAATGCGTATCTAGGTGCTCCAGGAATAAAGGCAGCCTTAGAGCTTGATGCTGATATAGTAATTACTGGCAGATGCGTTGATAGTGCTTTAGTACTTGGTCCTTTAATGTATGAATTTGATTGGAAGACTGATGACTATGACCTCCTTGCTAGTGGTAGTCTAGCGGGGCACATTATTGAGTGTGGAGCTCAATGCACTGGTGGAAACTTTACTGATTGGGAATCTGTAGAAAGGTTTGATAATATTGGGTTTCCAATTATAGAAGTAGAAAAAAATGGTAACTTTATTGTTACAAAGCCTAAAAATACTGGAGGAATTGTCAATTTTGGAACAGTTGCAGAACAGTTTTTGTACGAAATTGGAAATCCGAGTAGTTACCTCCTTCCCGATGTGATATGTGATTTCACAAATGTCTCCATTAAAGATAAGGGTAATGATGTCGTTTCGGTAAAAGGAGTGAAAGGCAACAGGCCTTCAAACTTCTATAAAGTGTCTGCAACATACCAAGACGGATTTAAAACTGTTGCAACTTTAGTTATAGGTGGTCCGAAAGCCGTAAAAAAAGCATACTCTGTTGGTAATTCCATTTTAAAAAGAACTAAAGATATTTTTATTGAACAAAATTTTTCTGCATATAAAGATATTAATGTTTCTGTAATAGGATCTGAAAATATCAATGATCATAGTAATTTCAATGGTAGCAATGAAGTGGTATTAAGAGTTGCTGCAAGGCATGAAGAAAAAGAAGCTCTTATTATATTATCTAGGGAAATAGCTCAAGCGGCTACTGGGATGGCTCCGGGTATAATGAACTATTTAGGTGGAAGGCCATCAATTTCTCCGTCAATTAATTTATTTTCTTTTATGTTAGATAAAAAGAAAGTTAAATGCCAGATTGATTTTAATAATACCGTAGAATCCGTTGAAATTGAAAATTCTGATAAATTAAATATCTCTTCAAATACAACGCCTGCGAAGTTAGGTGGTAATACTAGCGATTATAGTTTTGAAACTCGTTTAATAAATTTGGCATATGCTAGAAGTGGGGATAAAGGTAATCATGTAAACGTTGGTATTATTTCTAGAGAGCCTGAATATTTTTCATATATAAAAAAAACTTTGACTACGGAAAAAATATCTTCTTTTTTTAAAAATTGTACTGAAAAATCTGTTGTTTGCTGGGAGCTACCAAAAATAAATGGATTGAACTTTTTAGTAAAAAATAGTCTAGGAGGTGGTGGAATGTCGAGCTTACTTCTTGACCCCCAGGGAAAGGCTTATGCTCAATACATTTTAAATGCAAAGATTGCGATTCCAGAATTAATTTATAAAAAAATAACAAAAGATAATTTTTGATCGATAAAATAGGTAAAGTGAATGACAATATTTAAAACTAAAATAGATTCTGAATCCGAGAATTTTATAAATAATAAAAATCAGTTTGGTTCGTTAATTAAAAAAATGAATTCTATAAAAGGACGAGCTGAAAAGGTGTCAGAAAGACGAAGAGAAAAATTTATTGAAAGAGGGCAGCTTACTCCTAGAGAAAGACTTTCAGCATTATTAGATCCTAATACGTCTTTTATAGAATTATTTAATATGATTAGTTATTTAGTAGATGATAATAATGAAGATACTAGCATCTCCGGAGCTAGTGTAATTGCTGGCATTGGATTTATAAGTGGTGTCCGAAGTATGGTCTTTGTTGATGATAGTGGAATAAATGCGGGCGCCTTGACCGCAAAATCGATTGATAAAGCATTAGGTTGCTTAGAAATATCCTTAAAACAAAAATTACCATTTATTCACCTTGTTGAAAGTGCTGGAATTAATTTAATGAACTATACAGTTGAATTTTGGTCTAATACTGGAGGTATGTTTTATGGACTTGCAAAACTTAGTGCTGCAGGAATTCCTACAATTGCAATATTGCATGGTCTGTCTACGGCAGGTGGTGCATATCAACCTGGTATGAGTGACTACGTAGTAGGTGTAAAAAAAAATGGAATGGCTGCATTAGCTGGACCAGCATTGCTAAAAGCAGCGACTGGACAGATCGCAGATAAAGATGAGTTAGGTGGCAGCGAAATGCATGCAAGAATTACAGGTTTAGTAGAATATCTTGCTGAAGATGATGAACATGCCATAAAAATCACACGAGAAGTAATTGATAAAATTGATTGGAATTCTAGTTTAAAGAGTCGTGAAAACATCTCGTTTGATAATCCAATTTATGATGTGAATGAATTAATTGGGGTTGTCTCTGCTGATTACAAAATCCCTTACGATGTTCGAGAGGTTGTGGCAAGGCTTGTTGACGGTTCTGATTTTATTGATTTTAAGCCTCTCTATGGTGTTTCCACTGTCTGTATCCAAACAAAAATTTATGGTCATCCCTGTGGGGTAATAGGTAATAATGGCCCCATTGACCCAAACGGTGCTACAAAAGCAGCTCAATTCATTCAATTATGTGATCAGTCAAATATCCCATTAATATTTTTAAGTAATACAACTGGGTTTATGGTTGGAAAACAATCTGAGCAACTTGGTATGATTAAACATGGAGCAAAGTTAATTCAAGCGGTATCAAATGTAAGAGTTCCTAAAATAACTTTTAATATAGGTGCTAGTTTTGGAGCAGGAAATTATGCTATGTGTGGGTATGCTTATAAGCCTGATTTTATATTTTCGTGGCCTAATGCAATGATTGGTGTAATGGGAGGAGAACAAGCTGCAAAAACCATGGAGCAGGTTATGATTAGTTCTGCTAAAAGAAAAGGTGTAGAGATAGATAATGAAAAATTGAAAAACCAAATAATTGAAATTGCTGAAAAATATAATGCTCAATCTGATGCTTTTACCACTTCTGGTAGAGGATTAGACTATGGTATTATTGAACCAGTCAAAACAAGAGAAATCCTCGGTTTTTTATTAGATACATTTTGGGAAACGTTAAACCGCACTACCAAATCTAATAGTTTTGGTATCGCTAGGTTATAATTACTTAAGGCAGACTTTTTTAAATTATGGATACAGAATGAATCAATTTCCAAAAACACAAGATCTTATATTAAATAATAAAAATGGTTGGCTAGAAATACGGTTTAACAATGCGGTAAACAGGAATTCCCTTAAAGAAAGTTTAGTCGAAGAACTATTAATTGTCTTTGACGTTGCAAAGGATAATAAAGATATTCGTGCAATTTTTTTAAGGGGTGATGGTGGTGTATTTTGTGCTGGAGCAGATTTAAAAAAAATGAAAAAAATAACTGAATCAGGAAAAGAAGCTAAAAATCAAGCATATGATTTTAGTATGACCATTGGGAAATTACTTAAAGTGATAAATCAAGCGCCTCAAATTGTCGTTTCGGTTACGGAGGGGTTTGCACTTGCTGGCGGTTTTGGGATCGCGTGTGCTTCAGATTTTGTTATATCTTTGGAAAATACAAAATTTGGTCTCACTGAAACTAAAATAGGTCTAACGCCATCACAAATTTCAAAATATGTAATAAATAAATTAGGCTATTCAAAAGCGAGAAAAATGATGCTTTTGGGAACTATAATTGATGGGTTGGAGGCAAGTAAAATTGGATTGGTTGATTTTGTTGCAAAGAATAATGAGGCACTTGAAAAAAAAATAAACGATTTTAAATCTGATGTCATCAACTGCTCGCCTGCTGCAATAGCGACTACTAAAAAAATATTGTCCTTAAACCAAAATATTGATTCCCGGAGAGCAGCTGATTTATTTTCTGATAGTATTATTAGTAATGATGGAAGAGAAGGATTTGACTCTTTTTTTAATAAACGTAAACCATCGTGGACAATTAAAAAATAATTTATATCACAAGAAAGGATAATAAATGTATTTGAATGAAGAAAAAAAAGCATTGTTTAATACGGTAAAAGAATTTGTAAAAAAAGAGATCAAACCTTTTGCCGATGAATGGGAACAAAATGGTTTTTTTCCTGCTCATGATTTGTTTAAAAAAATGGGTAAACTGGATTTGCTTGGTATAACCAAGAGTGAAGATTTTGGCGGCATGGGTTTAGATTATAGTTATGGTCTAATATTTGCTGAGGCCTTAGGATACGCTGACGATTGTGGTGTAGTTACAGCAATAGGTGTGCAAACTGATATGGCAACACCAGCCCTTGAGCGGTATGGTTCTGAAGAATTAAAAAAGGAGTTTTTAGTTCCTGCAATTAAAGGTGAAAAAGTTACTTCTGTTGCTATAAGTGAAGTTGGTGGTGGTTCAGATGTATCATCGCTAAAAACTAATGCTATTAAAAGAGGAAAGGATTACATAATTAATGGTCAAAAAATGTGGATAACAAATGCAACTCAAGCTGACTATTTTTGTACGCTAGTTAATACAAGTGATGATAAACCTCATATAAATAAGTCCTTAATTATAATACCGTCAAATACAAAAGGAGTAAGTATTGGTGATAAAATTGACAAACTAGGTTTTAGATCTTCAGATACAGCACCAGTCTATTTTGATAATGTATGTGTTCCTCAAAAATATAGAATTGGAATTGAAGGGGATGGTTTCAAGATGCAAATGGAGCAGTTTCAAGAAGAAAGGCTCTTTCTAGCAGCAAGCATACTTGTTTCAATGGATAATTGTATAGATTACACAATAGAATATTGTAGCGAAAGAAAAGCATTTGGAAAAAATATAATTGATAATCAAGCAATTCAATTTCGCTTATCTGAGTTAAAAACAGAAGTAGAAGCTTTAAGGTCTTTGATATATAGGGCGTGTGAAAATTACATCAGAGGCGAGGATGTTACTTTATTGGCATCAATGGCAAAATTAAAGAGTGGTAGATTAATTCGAGAGGTTGCTGATACGTGTATTCAGTACTATGGTGGAATGGGATTCACTTGGGAAAATCAAGCAGCAAAACTATACCGAGATGGACGACTCCACTCAATAGGTGGTGGTACAGACGAAATAATGTTGAGAATTATATCTAAATATTTAAAAATGGTAAAGTAATTAAAAAAGCAAAGCTTAGTACATTATTCAGAGTGTACTGCTCTATTTATTTTGTTTCTTAGAAATTTTCCAAAAAATAAATCAAGAAATGGAATCAATTTCAGCTTCCAAGGAATGTAAACTTTCTCTTTTTCAATTACTATAGCAGAAATTATTTTTTCAATACAAACATCTAGATCAACAGAATTACTACTGTGTTTTCTTTTTGTTTCGCCCATTTTTTTACCATTAGGACCAAATGCATTAGATCGCATATTTGTTCCTTTAATCCAACCCAAACAAGTTTCTAAAAATTTTACTTTACCATTAAGTTCCATTTCTAAAGTATCTAAAAAACCGTGCAAAGCATGTTTTGAGGCAGCATAACCAGAATGGTTTGTAAATCCTACAATCGCTTGTGCAGTTGAGCAGGAAACAATCATACCATTTGTAGATATAAGGCTAGGTAAGGCTGCATGAACGCAATGGACTGCACCAGTATAATTAGTGGCCATAAGGTCATCAAAAAAAGAAATATCAGATATTTCTTCAAATGGGGACCACATACTTACACCAGCAGCTAGAATTAATATATCTATTTTTTTATATCGATTAATTGTCTCATCAATGAGATTCTTACATTCTAATTTTTTAGTAATATCTGTTTTCACACCAAAGCATTTACCGCCTTCTTTTTCAATGCCTTGTCTTATTTCTTCAAGTTTAGAGTTTCTTCTTGCGGCTAAAACAACTTTAGCACCTCTTAGGGAAAGTTTTGTTGCTAAAGATTTTCCAATACCGGAAGACGCTCCAGTTATTACGCATACTTTATTAACAAGGTCCAAAGATTAATCCTGAATCTTGTTTACAATATTGTTATCAATTCCAAATATGTTATCTGGGTCTTGTGATTTTTTAATATTCTGTATCACCTGAATACTACCAATTGAAATGGTCTCGGGCATAAACTCTTTCCTCAATTTTCCTACTCCGTGATGATGCGAGATTGAACCGCCATTTTTAATAAAACAAGCTCTAATTTTATGCTCAATATCACTAAAAACTTTTTCAGGGTTTTTAACTCCTCTAACATTAATTCCCATTGTATTATACATACAAACCCCAGTGTGATAAATTTTTGAAACTCTTGAACAAAAAAATGGTTTTCCTGGAAGATTATATTCTTTGTGCAATTTTGTTAGTAGTTTATTTGCTTCGTCTTTTACTTGATTTACTTTTGACCATGGGACTGCTGTTTCTAAAGTTTCGCCAAGAATCCCCTGTGGCACAAAAAATTCGCGTATGTACGCTATAACCATTGTTATGTTGTAACCAACTTTTCCTTCCTTGCGACCACCAAGCAATCCATTATACTTTCTTGCAAGATTTTTTATATTTTTTCTTTGGTATTCTACTTCGGAAAATGTTCCTTCTAGTTTGAAGACTGCTGCAACAAAATGATCTGCATCGAAATTTTTAATTTTAAATGCTAACTTTTGAATTTTACTTTTGAATTTTCCGAAATTTGTTTTTTCTGGTTTTAATGCGCTTCCAAATTGATAGTGTAAACTATCAAGCATTCTTGCACTAGCAGGTATTGTATTTGAGTGAGCGAGCTCGTACATAAAATCCAGTCCAGTATTCCAATCCTTCATGACAACCGATTCATAGTCACTACATTCTGGTAATCTATGAATTTTCATTGTGGCTTTTGTTATTATACCTAGATTGCCTTCAGAACCGAAAAGAATGTTTTGTGTTTTTATACCAATTGAGGACCTCACCAGTGGCTCAATTTGATTTATGATCCCATTTGGAGTGACCATAACTAGGTTTTGAACAATATCTTCAATATTTCCATATCGGTTTTTTTTCATACCTGCGGCATTAGTAGATATCCAGCCACCTACAGTAGATAGCTCAATACTATCTGGTTGGTGGCCAGTAGTATACCCTTTATCTTGAAGTTGCTTTTCTAATTCTTTACCTGTAATACCAGCCTCTACTTCAACTAGAAGATTTTTTTGATCTATAGAAATAATTCTATTTAATCTCCTTGTGTCAACAGTAACTATCATTCTAGTTTCATTCTTTGGTAACTGGAGTGCATTTGTGACATTAGTTCCGCCACCAAATGGGACAAGACACACATTATGTTTTTTTGCGAGGTCTATTAATAAAACAACGTCTTCCTCAGTTTCAACATAAATAATAAGATCCGTGAACTTATCAAGTTTGTCATACAATACTTTGAAAACTTCATCTGGAGAATTTTGGCCATGGCTGTGAAGAATTCTCTCATCATCGCTTAATGAAAGTTTATCTTCTGCAAAAGAAGATTCAATTGCATCAATAAACGCTCTGTTTAATATCCGTTCAGAAACAAACTTTTTTTTAACTTCTTTAAAGTAAGGTTCCTTATTTATCTCTGTATCTAAAACTTTGGTAACAAAAGGGATTAGATAAGGCAATTTTTCTCCAGATATTCCATCATACCTTGCGCCAGTAAATGTGATAGAATTGTCATCATTTATTATAAAAGATGAATCTTTAAAACCCCATTTATGGCCCCAGAGTTCATCGTTTACTCCATAAAACTTTTCTTTTTTACTACTACTCATGTTAATTCTTCCAATTTACTCGTAATTTTTTCTTCTAATTCTTTTGTCATGGCCTCTGCAGTTTTGAAAAGGTCTTTTTCATTATTTTTGTCTCTTATAGTGAATGAATTAGGGTCTATAGGTTCTAGAATGTAAACATGAATTTTACCAGGTTTAAAAATAAATTTTCCTTTTGGCCAAGATTTTCCTGAACCCATGACAACGGCAGGAAGGATTGGTTTTCCTGTTCCTATTGATAATCGTGCTGGACCTTTTCGAAATCGTTTTAATACATCTGGTTGACCTCTAGTTCCCTCAGGAAATATAATAATACAACGCTTATCAACATTCATAAAACAATTTGATAATTCTAGAGTTTGCTCAAAGGTTATATCTTTTCCAAGGTGTGATTTTCGACCAAGAGGAATGAGGTTCATTACCGGTTTCATTATGTTTCTTCGAAGCCAGTTATCGAACCAATAGTCTTTAGCTGCAAGCATTCCAACATTATTAAAGTTTTTATTTGCTGAAAGAGATAATGCAATGACATCCAAATGAGCATTATGATTGCTGCAAAAAATAAAAGAATCATTGGGAATATTCTCTTTGCCAAAAACACTCAGTGGTGTGTACCAAAAAAAAATAAACTTGGCCCAGTTATATAGCAATGTCTTACCAATACGATGATAAAAAGGCTGGCGTTTTAATAAATGAGAATACTTGGGGTTATCAAGTACATTCATAGTAGTGTTTTTTATTTTCTACCGTATTTCATATGCGCACTTGTCCATGTATGGGACATGATTGCTGATCCTAATGAAATTTCTAGACCTAAAGCAGCTGCAGCTATGATTTCAGCAAGCTTTCTAGATGAATGCTCACTACTGTCGCAGCCTAAAAGTTGTAAGTTTTGTTGTTGTTGATTTAATCTAGTTCCGCCACCAACTGTGCCAACAGTCATTGATGGTAAGGTTAATCTCCAAGTAATACCGTCGTCAACTTTTTCCACTGTAAAATGTCCAACAGAGTTTTCTGCAACGCAGGCAGTATCTTGACCCGTTGCAATGTAAATTGCTGTCAGAGCGTTTGAAGCATGGATGGCATTTCCAAGGGTTCCCGCCATCGCTGATACAATAGGAAAGTAAGTCCAATTTTCTATAACAAAATCGGGATCAACATTAAGGACCCTAGACATAACGGATTTTGTTATGTGCGTTTCTGCAATAACACCGTGACCTCTGCCGAGTATCATGTTCCTAGAAGATGCTTTTTTATCGCTGGCTAAATTTGAATCAAGAAAAAATTTATGTCCCGTTTCTTGTCTAATATATTCACAAGCAACATTTGTGGCTAGAGTTACCATGTTTTGCCCGGCAGCATTCCCAGTATCAAGAATAAAATCTAATAAAACATAATTTTGAATTGCATATTGATCAATTCGAATCACTTTACCGTATTGTGTGGTAGATTGCGCTGCTTTTTTGATTTTATCTAAGTGCTCATTTACCCAGTTTTGAAATTCATCACTCTTTTTTAAATCATCAAAAATAAAAATTGGTGATCTTGAAAGCTCTTGACGAAAGTGTTTTACCTTCATTCCACCGCATAAAGAGGATGCATAAAGACCGCGATTCATTGATGCCGCTAAACTACCTTCAATTGTACATAAAGGTATTGCAAACTCACCTTTAGCATATTTACCATCAATGATTGCTGGTCCAGCAATTGCCATTGGCATTTGCATAAAACCGACATGGTTTTCTATAATACCTTTTAACTCTTCAGTTTCATTAGGGGGCAGGTTTTTTAATTCAAAATCATGTTCATTCTTGAGCCAATCTAGACGTCTATCAGAATCTTCAGGAAGATAGCCTCTCGGAATTCTATTTCTTTTATTATTATTATTATTATTATTATTATTCATATTTTTAGAAATATGGGCAGGCAGTTTTCAGGACCCTTCTTAGTTTAAAGAACGGTGGTGGCCTCCCGCTTTTAGCAAACTTCCTTGATCCAAATTAAAATTTGGAAAGGCCTGTTTTTTGAAAACGAAGTACAGCCTCCTAATTATATAATTGTCGATCCGGAATTAACAGAACCCGCCCAAATTATTTTTTTAATTATCATGGAAATTATTCCCTTTATGCTTTATAAAAAACATTATTTACTATATGATTTTAATTGCTTTTCGCTACTTGCTACTGAAACCGCAACAGCTGCATCTCCAGTTACATTTACGGTAGTTCTAATCATGTCTAAAATTCTATCTACGCCTAGAATAAGAGCAACACCAGCACTTGGAACTCCTACTGATTCTAGTATAATAATTAACATAATAATACCTGCTGCTGGTACCGCTGCTGTACCAATTGAGGCTAAAACTGTTGTCAAAACAATCGTGACTTGATCCGTTAATGATAAATCCATACCTAGTGCCTGAGAAATAAATACTGCTGCTACAGCTTGATACTGTGCTGTTCCATCCATGTTTATGGTTGCGCCAAGAGGCAAGACAAAAGATGATACCTCCTCAGATACGCCGAGCTCCTCTTCGCATCTTTCCATGGTTATTGGCAATGTGGCTCCACTAGAGCTTGTAGAAAATGCTAATAATTGAGCAGGTGCTATGCCTTTAAAAAATTTTTCTATGGGCATTCTAGAATAAATTTTTAACAGCGATAGATAAGTAATAATAACATGTAAAAAGAGACCTAATGTTAACGTGAACATATAGAATCCTAATGCACTGATGAGTTCTATTACCTGGCTGATGTTATCGCCAACTACCTTATTAATTGTTTGGGAAATAAGTGCAAAAACTCCTAAAGGTGCCATAAGCATAATTATATCAATTACTTTAAGAACTACTTCGTTTAGACCCTCAAAAAAACCTAAAAACTCTTTTGATTTATTCTTTGGTATTTGAATAAGTCCGATGCCTACTAGAATTGCTACAAAAACAATCTGTAGCATATTTCTATTATTTGATGCTGAAAAAACAATATTATTTGGGACCATGTCAACAAGCGGTTTTAAAGGACCTCTTTTTTTCACTTTTTCAGCATTATCAGTTTTTGACTCCAGGTTTTTTTTATAAGTATCTTGGAGTTCAATTTTCATCTGTTCTGGAATCTGGTTCCCAGGCTTTAAAGAATTCACTAGAAAAAGTCCAATTATAACAGATATCAATGTAGTAGATAAATATATTAAAATTGTTTTTCCACCTATCCTTGATAGTTTTTTAGTATCTGATAGTGAGGCTACACCTAATACTAAGGAAGCAAATACTAATGGAACTGCTATGAGTTTTAGCAAATTAATAAATATTGTGCCAAAAGGAGCAATCCAATTGGTGGTAAATGTACCCCAACCATTAGATGCGCTTATTATTCCATATATTAGCCCTAAAACTAATCCTATGATGATTTTCCAATGTAATGCTAGATTTTTCATATGCAGCCTTGCAATGTATCACTAATAATTAAAATTTGAAAAAATATATTCAAGATAATTAATCAAGATAATTCAAAGCTGTTTTAATTTCAGTTGTGGGCATTTTGCAGGAAAAATTCTCACAAATATAATAAGTTGTTTTATTATTTATTGAATGGTGTGTTTTAGTCCAGGGTGCAATATTGTCCAAATCAGAGTCACCATTTGATGATTTAAATATATAAATAGTATGGGGGTTATAATTACTTTGAAGCTGTTTAATTTTATCAATTACTTCGCCATTCAGCTCTTTGCCCACAACGACTATTTCTTTTGGATTTTTTGTTCCGAACATAAATGAACTTAACATTGAAGCATGAGCTGAAGGAGCTTGGTTAATTTTGTTTGAAAAAGCTTTAATTGTTTTGAATGCGATTTTTTCCCACTTCAAGTCACCAGTATACTTACTTAATTTTATACAATTCATTGCTGCAACTGCATTGCCCGAAGGAATAGCTCCATCATAGCTATCTTTGGCTCTAATAATTAGTTTTTCCCCGTCATTTGGGCCAATAAAAAACCCGCCCTTTTTTTCATCATAAAAATCATCAACCATGATTTTTGATAATTCTAAAGCAGACATTAGAAAGCGAGTTTCGAATGTTGCTTCATATAGTTCTAGAATACCCCAAATAAAAAATGCATAGTCATCTATATGTGGTTGTAATCCAGCCTGATTATTTCTATACCTTTTTTTGAGTTTTCCGTCACTATCTCTCAAATTTTTAATAATGAAATCAGCAGATTTAATGGCAGCATCTATGTAAACAGGCTTTTTTAAAATTTTTCCGCCTTTTGCCATGGCAGCAATCATTAGCCCATTCCAATCTGTTAATATCTTATCATCTTTTAGAGGGTGAATTCTTTTTTCTCTTTCAATAAATAAAAGCTCTCTACTTTCATCAATTGATTTAGACAGTTCATTTATATCTAGGTTCTCTAATTTTGCAAATGCAGGTAAACTTGACTTTAAAAAAGGTATGTTCTCAGGCATTGCACGACCTGATGCTTCATCGATAAAATTTCCTTCTCTTCTTATTCCATATACTTTTTGAAAAATTTCACCTTTTTCTTTGCCTAAGACATGATTTATTTCTTTATCCGTCCAAATGTAAAATTTGCCTTCCTCACCTTCACTATCTGCATCTTCAGCTGAATAAAAACCTCCATTTTTTTTCATCATATCTCGAATTACATATGTAAAAATATCCTCAGTGGTTTTTGCTAGACTTTTATCTTTTGTCGCTTTAAAAGCTTCTAAGTATGCCATTGAAATCATGGCTTGGTCATAGAGCATTTTTTCAAAGTGAGGTAGAAACCAGCGTTTGTCTGTAGCATAACGATGGAAACCATATCCGATATGATCAAAAATTCCTCCAGCCCTCATATGCTGAAGTGTTTCAATGGCCATGTTTTTTGCAATCGTATCACCATAAGTTTTATAATAGCGAAGTAAAAAAATGAGGTTGTGAGGAGATGGAAACTTCGGCGAGTCCCCGAAACCGCCAAACTCATTATCAAATCTTTTGCTAAAGTTCACAAATGCATTTTTAATTGTTTCTTCATTTATCTGCTTACTGCCTTCGTAATTATTTGACCTTATTAAGTAGTTATTTACTTGTTCAATTGTTTTTTTTATATCATCTTGTTTATTATTCCAGGCATTCATTAAAGATGGAATGAGTTCCATCATGCCAGGCTGGTTGTTGTTACCTTTTTTAGGGAAGTAAGTTCCTGCGAAAAAAGGTTCTTTCTCCGGTGTCATTACAATCGTCAATGGCCATCCACCTCTGCCAGTCATCGCTTGACAAACTGACATGTAAAGATGGTCAATTTCTGGCATTTCTTCACGATCGACTTTGATTGAAATAAAATTATCATTCATCAGTTTAGCGACTTCGTTATCTTCAAAAGATTCATGTTCCATAACATGACACCAATGACAAGTTGAATATCCAATGGATAGAAAAATCGGTTTGTTTTGTTTTTTTGCCTTATCGAAAGCATCTTCACTCCAAGGGTACCAATTAACGGGGTTATTTTTGTGTTGAAGTAAATAAGGACTTTGAGATTCTCCGAGTCTGTTCATTTTACCGTCTCTTTCATTTTTTTTCGAACAGCCTACTATAACTAATAGAAGTAATAATAGGTAGTTTGGGTTTTTAATCATGATAAATAAGTTCTTTTATATCTGATACGCATATTAAAGTTAATTTATATTAAATGTTTAAATAAATAGTTCTGTATTTAGACAATAGAAGCAGATATATTTTAATATAATGATATATACTGTCTCTATTGCTATCTATCTTTTTGCTCTAGTCGGTGTTGGTATTTATAAAACCAAAATGGTAAAAAATAGCGAAGATTTTATGGTCGCTGGAAGAGTTTTACCTTGGTATATCCTAGTAGGAACTTTACTTGCAACGTGGATGGGAAGTGGATCGTTGTTTAGTGGTGCTGGATTAGGTTACCGTAACGGGCCAGCTGCTCTTTGGTCAAGTGCTGGTGCATGGTTAGGTATAACACTCATTTACTTCATAGCTAAAAGAATCAGAAACTTTGGCAAAATAACTGTTCCTGATATTTTTGAGATTCGCTATGGACGATTTGCTGCATTATTAGCGACAATTATTACGGTTATTGCTTATACGACTATTGTATCGTATCAATTTAGAGGCGGTGGTAAGGTCTTAGAAATGGTTTCAAATGGTATGATATCGCTAGAGATTGGGATTATTATTACAGCGGTATTTGCAATTTCTTACACTGTCCTGGCAGGTATGTTTTCAGTTGTCTACACTGATGTTGTAAATGGAGTTTTGATTACGATCGGTGTTCTAGCTGCACTAGTGTTTATGTTGATAAATATTGGTGGCATTGAGGAAATGATACAAATTGCTGATCAGGCAGGTAAGTGGAGCCTGTTTGGCAATTGGTCAGCCGAACGCTCTGGAGATATTTCTGGCCCTATAATTGCCCTTAGCTTTTTTGTCCCCACAATGCTTCTTTTAATGGGTGATGCAAATATGTATCAAAGAATTTTTAGTGCAAAGGATGGCGGTTCTGCAAAAAAAGCAGTCTTTTTCTGGGTTGTTGGTGTTGTGATTCTAGAATCGAGTATCTCTTTTCTTGGACTAACAGGAAGTGTTGCAGCTGAGCAGGGTATCATGCCTGATATTGTTCAAAAGGAACAAGGAATAGTCGTTCGAAATGCTGAAATATTAGGATTATCTCCATCCGAAGATGAATTGCTCTCAGCTAGGCAGTCTGGAAGTGAATCAGTCATTCCCGCTATAGCAATACATGGAGGTTTACCACTAATAATTGGTTTAATCTTAGTTTCCACGATGATGGCAATTATTGTTTCTACAGCTGATTCGTTTTTATTAATTCCAGCTACAAACTTGACAAGAGATGTCTATCAAAAATATATTAATAAAAATGCAACTGAGAAAAAAGTTATCTTCATTAGTCGTATGCTCGTTCTATTTTTAGGTCTGATAGCGTTTCTTTTAGTAAGTCAATTTAAAACAGTTCTTAACGCTGCGTTTACGGCTTACAATATATACGGTGCTTCTCTCACCCCTGCATTATTAGCTGCTTTTCTTTGGAAAAGAGCCACAAAAGAAGGTGCTGCCATTTCTATTTTAACGGGTTCTAGTATTACAATTATATGGACATATTTGTTACCAAATTGGAGCGGTTTTAAAAACCTTCATCCTTTTTTACAAGAACTAACATATCCAGCAGCCGGATTGTCTATTTTTGCATTGATAGTTGTAAGTCTTTTCACTGACCCACCTCCCAAAAAAGTACTATCACAGTTTTTTAATGACGATGACCTGTAAATATTTCGCTTTTATTTTATTTTTCTATTCTGTTATTTTCTGTGAAGGTCTTGAAGAACCCAAAACCAAAAAAATTGACAACCTAAAACAAAAAATCGGTTTAAAAATAACTGATGAGTTTGATAATGTTGCTTATAACATTTTAGTTAAAAAGCTAGACTCTCTCGGCATCAAAGATGAACAGTTAAATGATGGTTTTGATTGGGGTGGGAGAGAAGCAGGTTTTGAAACTTATATAAATAACAATATTGATACTTTATTATCAATATTTGTCATAGTCGAAGATATCGTAACTGATAAAAACACATCAATGAAACAAAGTGATTCTGTTAAAGCTAGTAACCGAGTCAAAATGCCTAAAATAATTCAGACTGCAGATGATCTTTCTAATAAAAAAAACAACCTCAATAAAATTAATAGTGAAAACAAAATTCAAAAGATTAAAGATTCAAAATCGATGAAAAGCCTCCTCTCCGGATTAAGAATTGGAGGAAACTTCGGTAAGGCATTAATAAAAGGTTCTACACTTTCAAGTTCAGTGTCATATTTTGAAAAATCTTTTAATATTCGGTTCCCCTTTGGTGTAAAAATAGGCCCTTTTTTAACAAATGTTGGTTACGAAACAAGTAACTATTCCTTTGCGTCTTCAGTCGACACTTTAGGTAGTTATTACGGAAGTGGAAGTGGTATGGTTGTTAATCTAAATATATCAAAAATAATTAAAATAGGTGGAGAAAATCTTGTAAAAGAATTGGTTTTAGGGCCTCAAAATTACGACCATGGCTCAGGGTTAGTAGCTGGCTATAATTTAAATTTATTTTTAGGTTCTTTACCGTGCTCTATTTCAATGTCGAGCAGATTTAATACTATAAATTTTAATAATGGTGGTAATGCATATTGGGGTTCTCTTTATGTCGGAATGGGTTTTGACTTTAAATAATTATTTATGAAAAAACACATTAAAACTATAAATCTTTTTTGGGCCTTTTCAGTCACAATAGTTTTGTTTTTTTTTGCTGCCTGCCAAAAAGATGACTTAAAAAGTCAAGTAAGTTATCTTCAAGAAGAAGTGGATGATTTAGAAGCTGTAATAATAAATGTTAAAAGCGAAAACAAGAATCTAAAGAGTAAATTAGAAAAAATTAAAATACTCGAAAAAGAGTTGTCAATTATGCGAACTAAAATGGATAGCATCTCCCAATTGCCTGGCGCACTTTATTCTCAAGCACATAGTTATTTTGATTCTGGCCAATTTGATGAATGTATGAACCTCTTGATCCTTTTATCAGAGGAATACCCAGATTGGGATCGGCAAAAAGTTGAAAATAAATATAATTTAGCAAATAAGAAAAAATTGAAGATTGAAAAAGAGCAGTTAAGATTAAAAAAAATAAATGAGCGCAAACAGCAAAGAGCGTCGCAAATGGTTGATTCAATAAAGACTAATGTAGAATCTATTTATGATAGAAAGACTGGAGAAACATATTTTCGAACTTTACGTTCAACTTTATGTCAGGTTGCTCATACTGTATCTTTTGGAATTGAATTATATATGATTGTAAATAAAGATGGGGATCGTGAGTTTAGAATGAAATCAACTTATATTGACAAAAGTGGTTCAGACTATCACGAGCCGCAATGGATGAATTATAACAAGATAGAATTATTAGCTGATAATAATAAGAGAATAATTATAGATGTAAATAAATCAAATAAAGAATTAGTTGAGTCAAGGTTTGCTAATCAAGAAAAATCTGACGATTCGGTTGATACAGATTTAATATTAAGTTTTTTTGATGCAAATAGAATAAGAGTATATTTTAAAGGTAAGTATTTATATGAGTTTGACATGACTTATGAACAATTCAATGCTTTTAGGGAAATACTTGCAAACTATGATTACATATAAATATTTTTATCTAGCAATTACTTTGATTGCTAGTTTTTTCAGCTTTTCTTTTGCAATCACCTTACCAGAATACGAATATTTAACTGAAAGTATTAAAACAATATCGTTAAAAAAACTTGGAACAGCTAAACATGTACATTTTAAAAATAAAATTATTCAAAAAAACTTAGTCCTTCTGTTTATCAGACATGAAAATTTTAAATCTCAAAAAATAATTTCAGAGATACAGAATATTAGAGCTAGTATTCAAAATTCAAAGATTGAATACTTTTTAATAAGTGATTATGATAACGATTTAGATTTGTTATCAATGGTTCAGAAGTATGTTTGGACGGTACCAATTTTAATTGATGAGTATAAAATCGCAGCAAGAATTTTTAATATAAATAGCATGCCTTATATAGTTGTTCTAAATAAAGGGAATGCTAAAATAAGTTTCAAAACAGATTTTTCCGAAATGGGGATTCTTGATTTGATAAATCATATCAAATCATTATGATGAGATTTATCATTCATATTTTTTCATTTGTTCTATTAATATTTATTGTCAGTTGCTCATCTAAGCCTGCCCCTATAATACAGAAGCCCCCAAAAGTAATAAAGCCTGCATGGGTAGAAAACCATCAACATGATAGTGCATATGTTTACAGTGTCTATAAAGTTGAAAAAAAAGAAGCTTCAATCTTGAATGATTTAGTCTATAACCAAATGGAAAAAATGATAGAAGATGACTTTTTAAATCATCTGAAAAACATTGCTGATTCTACTAATTTAGACTTTAGTATGTACGTGGATGTTATTATTGAAAAAAGAATTTTAAGAGCCTCAAAATATTTTACCAAACCAGAGAAGTTCATTGATAAAAATCATTTGTATGCTTTGTTAAAATTCGATAAAAAATCATTTATAAAAGCTTTTGAAAATGATTTGTCTGATACCTTGCACCTTGCTCAACAAATTATTAATAATATTAGCGACGATATTTCTGAAAAAAACTTTAAAAGAATTTCAAAATCCTTAGGTCTTATAATTAATTATATTGGTTACGGATCATTAATTAGTAGTAATAATATTGATAAAGATGTAGTTCAATTAATTCTACAATTAAAAAAAATAACTCATACTTATAATGACCGAATTCAGTTGGCATACAAATCAGATTATCTACAAAAAATGCCATTAGTAAATGAAAGCAGAAGAGTTATTTTAATATCAAAAGATTTATTATCTGGAAAAATGTTATCTGGATTATGGATTGAAGCCAGATCTGAGAGCTTTGATGAATCTGATTTATTGATATCAAAAGAAAATGGTTCAATGGAATACCAAGTTAGATCATTAGACCAAATTACAAATGGCTATAAGCTTCAATTCAACGTAGCATTTAATGTTTTACTGAATGATGATTTAGTCAAACTTTTTAAGTTAAGCCCAAAGAAGTGCAAATTATCTGTAATACCAAAATCACCAAATATGTTTTTTGAAAACAGCTTTAATAATTTCGATAATAGTTTAAAAGATTTACCTGTAGTTGATGCAATTAAAAAGTGTTTTGAAAAGAAATATTCTGCGAGTTTTACGAGAAATAAAAAAGAATCGAGTATTGCGATAGAACTTGATGTCATAACACAAGAAAATGCCGATAAAATAAGTAAAATTTATCCAAATTTTGTTCATGCATCTGGTCACTTAACCATTCGGGATAGTAATTCAAATGAAGAATTTTTCAACCAAAAGATCTTTGAAGAAAGTGGTTCAGATTTTAATTCGATAGAAAAAGCAGGAATTAATTCGCTTATGAATTTGGCAAAAGTAGTTAGTTTGAAAATTTGCGGTTAAGTAATTAAGCTAAGTCACTTCATTCTAATAATGCGCCAAATAATTTTCACTATCCTCATTTTTCTTTTTATTTTTTCTTCTCAATCCTGTAGTCCTAAGCCGGAGTTAGCTCCAGTCCAAAAGTCTAAAAAAAGAATTCCTAATTGGATAAAGGGTGTGCCCATTGATATTGAAAAGTGGTATAAAGTTGGACAAACTAGTACAAACGATTCAATTACTTCAGAAGATAATGCTTTAAGCCTGATGAATGAAAAATTAAGAAAAGATTTGGAAAAAATATTTATTGAAAATTATGATATAAAAGAAAAACATCTTGATAAGGTTACCAAACACATCATGAGTGGTCGGAGAGATTTAATTAATTCATTAAAAAATTTTGATAGCTCTTTTGTCTACAATGGGTTTAAATATTCTTTGTTAAGCATAAGTAAAAAAGAATACTATAAAAGCATAGCACAAAGATTTAATAATTATGATGTTGCAAAGCAGATATCTTTGTTAAGTGACGATTTAAAGATTGAAAATTTTATAACACTGTCATCGATTATTGATCATCTTGTAATCCATATGGATCATTTGTTAATTAAAAATAATAAAAAAAATGTTGAGACAGATATCCTAGAAAAAACCAAAAGAATTATTAATGATTACAATAATCGAATTACTTTTTCATATGAACCGGAAACAATTAATAGTCTTCCAATGACTAATAATGGTGTAAATATTAACGTGAGTATTTATGATAATAAAACTAACCAAAAATTAGATAATATAAATATGATTCAGGAGTTTGGAAGTGCCTTCGATTCAATCAATATAACTGATAATTTAACTGAAGAAAATAAGATAAAAATCCCATTATCAGCTGACGGGAATCCATATAGTTTTACTATTAAAATCGATTATGAAACAATTCTAAATACACCCTTTTTTGATTTTTTTTTATTTGATAAAAAGGAATCTAAAATTGCAGTTATATCCAGTAGTAAAAAGGTTTTTTTAAATGAGACTATCCAAAGTGTTAACTCTAGTTTAGGCGAATCTGTTTTCAATGAATCTGTCAAATCTTGTTTTGAATCTAAATATGATATGATTTTTGTCAATAATGAAGATGATGCTGATTTATCGATGTTTTTTGGCGTATCATCTATTGGAAATACTAGTAGAGCTAACAGAAAACAGCCTTTTAAATCTGAGGCTTTTTTGTCGATAAAAATTATAGACACCAAAACAAAAAATATCATTCTTGATCATATTATTGCTTCACGAGAAGCATTAAATTATGATTTTATTGAGCGAGCAAGTATAAAAGCTTTAAGGAGCCTCGCTCACGAATCACTAAGTGCTATTTGTTTTTAAAAAAGCATTAACGTGGTTTATTACTTTAGTTTTCATAGATTTTTTCAGGATCTAAATTTCTACGATAATATTCAAATATTTTTCCTGTACCTTGCCAGTTATTAATCTCTGCGATAATTTTGATTTGACCTTTAAATTTTTTAGAAATACCTGATTTGACATGTCCAGTATTGTAGAGAATTCCCTCTTTTTTTTTTGCCCAACTGATATAAACTTTTTTTAATATTTTCGCATAACCTTTTCTTTTAAAATCATTTTTTATTACGAAAGCGTATGTATATAAGGTATTGAACTTTCCATAGTTTTCATCTAGTCTAACCCAAGGCTCTTGAGATAATAGTTCCAAAGGCATTCCAATTATATATCCTATAATTTTATTATCGAATCGCGCAATAATTGGAAGTGCACCAGAGCGGTTAAAGTATTTGTTAATGGTGTTTTTAGTTAATAGATATTTTTCGCCATAGTCTTCAGCCAGAGATGCCGATATCTCCATCAATGATTCATAGTCAGCTGTACCAAGACTTTCTATAAGTTCAATATCAAATGATCCGCTGGAAGCAATAATTTTCGTAATCGTTGTCGTATTTTTTTTGATTTTTTTCATTAATAAAGTTTACTGATTTAAAATTTTCATTCACAATTTTGTTTTATTGCATAAACTTATAATTTCAGTTTTTTAAATGTATTGTTATCGAGCTATATTTTGAGCCATGATTTCTTTCAATCACAAGATAAAAAATAGAGCAAAAAGAATCAATTCTTACCTTTGTGTTGGTATAGATGTTGATCCTGTTTTAGTTAAATCTAATGAATTTGATGACTTGGTATCGCACTCAAAAAAAATTGTTGATGCGACTAGAGACATAGCATTGTGCTACAAACCTAACTTTGCTTTTTTTGAAAGATGGGGTGCTAGGGGGTTTAAATGGTTAGAAGATATAGTCAATTACATTGGCGAAGATGCAATAGTTATTGCAGACGCAAAAAGGGGTGATATCGGGAATACCGCAAAACAATATGCTGAAAGTATCTTTAATCATTTTGGGTTTGATTGTGTTACGCTAAGCCCCTACATGGGCGAAGATAGTATAAAACCTTTTATTGATTTTGAAGAAAAAGGTGTTTTTATATTGTGTCGAACCTCAAACCCTTCCGCTGACACTTTTCAAAGTCAAAATTTAATAGGCGGTGACCATATTTATGAATTAGTTGCAAAATGGGCAAATGATTTAAACTCAAAGGACAATGTAGGGTTAGTTGTCGGAGCAACGGCACCTAAGGAGCTTTCGAAAGTTCGAAAATTAGCGCCTGATTTGCCTATCTTAATTCCAGGAGTAGGAGCCCAGGGCGGGGATTTAAGTAGTTGTGTCTTAGAAGGTAATAAAACTGGGATAGGAATTATAAATGTATCAAGAGATATCTCTTTTTCTGGTGATTGTTCTGAAAAATCTATACGTGAATCGGCACTTTCCTATGTTAAAAAAATAAATGAGGCATTAAGTGGATAAAGAAAAAATAGTTGATATTTTTAAAGAAACTGAGGCACTGTTGTCTGGGCATTTTGTCCTTACCTCAGGCAAACATAGCCCCTCTTACTTTCAGTGCGCAAAAGTATTGCAATACCCTAAATATCTCACATTATTTGCTTCTATGATCGCTGATAATTTTATTTCGACAAAAATAGACGCAGTAATATCGCCAGCTATCGGTGGTATTGTTTTAGGTACTGAGGTTGGACGTTTGCTAAATGCTAGAACTATTTTTGCCGAGAGAAAAAATGGAGTTATGTGCATCCGTAGAGGTTTCAATATAAAAAAAAATCAAAACATTCTGATTGTTGAGGATGTTATAACAACCGGTGGCTCTGTTAAGGAAGTCATGAGTGAAGTTATCAAATTAGGTGGTTTAATTTCCGGAGTTGCTATTCTTGTAGATAGAAGTAATGGTACTATTAATCTTCATAAAAATCAATATTCAATCGTTAAGCTTGAGGCCGTAAGTTATGATGCAGATAGAATGCCAAATAATTTAAAAGAAATTCCAGTACAAAAACCAGGGAGTAGAAAAACGTTATGATAAAACAAACTACAATATTACTTGCTATTATTTTGACTATAGTAGGTTGTGGAACAAAACAAAAAAATAAGGATACAGTTATGGAAAAAGATATAGCAGTTATTACAACAAAATTTGGTGATATAAAATTAGAATTTTTTGATGATATTGCCCCGAAGCATGTTGAGAGTTTTAAATTGCATGCTCAAAATGGTTATTATGATGGAACAACTTTTCATAGAGTAATTCCAGGGTTTATGATTCAAGGTGGTGACCCTCTAACAAAATCAGAAGACAAAAGTAGGCATGGAACAGGCGGTAATGCTGCAAAATTTTTTGGTATTGGAAGTGAAGACTCTGAATCTACTTGGGATTTACCAGCTGAATTCAGTACGACTACGCATGTTAGAGGCATATTATCTATGGCAAGGTCTCAAAACCCTGATAGTGGAGGAAGTCAATTTTTTATTTGTGTGGCAGATGCAAACTTTTTAGATAACCAATACACTGTTTTTGGTAAAGTCGTTAGTGGTATGGAAGTTGTCGACGCTATAGTCAGCGCGCCAAGAGATGCTAGAGATAATCCAGATGATAGAATTGAAATGAAGGTTGTCCTAGAAGATAAAAAGTAATCGATGGGAAAGTCGTATCTAGGGCTTGCCTTAGGAGGAGGAGGTTCAAGAGGTGTTGCACATATTGGGGCGCTTCAAGTTCTCCATAACAGTGGGCTTAAGCCTGATTTAATCGCTGGAGTTAGCGCTGGTTCAATGATTGGTGCAATGTATGCCGCAACCTTAGATCCTAACTGGATAGAAACTCGCTTCCGTGAACTGATGAACAGTGATTTATTTGCGAGCTTTAG